>NZ_JAFMPN010000002.1 GCF_017351175.1 Desulfovibrio sp. Huiquan2017
ACACCGGGGACGTTCAAAGAAATTTATTCGATATCGTATGACCTGGCGTTGAAAAGGCTCCGGTCATTGGGAAGAGCGGAAGGCATCATGACCTCCCCGGTCCATTGCCTGAACCGAGGAATGAGTCTCACAGCAGCGGCTTCCTTCATGGCAGAACATGGGATCAGCGGTGCTCCCGTCGTCAACGAAAGAGGGGAAATCTGTGGCGTCCTGTCTGAAAAAGACTTCCTGCGTAAAATGGGACTCCCTACAACCGCAGGCATCATGTCCGTTGTCGGCGAATGCTTAACCGTCAAAAAATGCCTTGTATCAGATCTACGGGGAATCTCCGTTCATGAACTGATGAGCCAGCCCGCCATTGCCGCGCACAAGGACACGACCTTGGCGGAGATCTCGCAACTTTTCACGGATCACTCGATAAATCGAATTCCAATCTGCAATGTGGACGGGGCCCCGCTTGGGATCGTGACAAGAAGCGATCTGGTCAGCTCCATATGTCAAATGGTGTAGCGCATGAATATTTTTGCTAAGATGAAGGGGACTACGCAGAGTCCCCCTAGAGTGGGGAGTTCTGAGGTCGTCTGGTCGTGGGTCGGAGCTTTCCTCGGCATAGCGCTGGTGGGCTCTTTCCAATCAATGGTTGTCGACAGCATCGGGCGCAGCTTGCTTATTGGCTCTTTCGGAGCCACAGCGGTCCTAGTCTATGGAGCGATACGCAGCCCTTTGGCGCAGCCGAGGAACGTTTTGGGCGGCCATGTCCTTTCGGCATTGGTTGGAGTGTTATCCTATCAAGTCGCCGGGGACATAACCTGGCTGGCGGCGGCACTGGCTGTTGCGACCGCCATAGCGCTGATGCACGTAACGAAGACTCTCCACCCTCCGGGAGGGGCTACGGCGCTCATCGCCGTAATCGGCGGAGATTCCATCCACAACTTGGGATATTTCTACGCATTGATCCCAGTAGGACTCGGAGCGGTCCTGCTCCTCGCAGTGGCCCTTATAGTCAACAACATGGCAGGTCAGCGGCGTTATCCCGAGTTCTGGTTGTAATCGGCTGGCTTCGTGGAGAACACGCTACAAATCATCATATAAAAAAGGGGAATACAATGAGCTTCAAACTGACGGAAAGCGTAACCTGGGTCGGTAAGATTGATTGGGAATTGCAAAAATTCCATGGAGAGGAATACTCGACCTTCAAAGGCTCCTCTTACAATTCCTACCTCGTCCGGGACGAAAAAACAGTTCTGATAGACACCGTCTACGGCCCCTTCGGAAAAGAATTCGTCGCCGAGCTGGAAAGAGAAATCGATTTGAACCAGATCGACTGCATCGTCATGAACCACTGCGAGGTTGACCATAGCGGTGGGCTTCCGGAGCTTATGCGCCGCATACCGGACGTGCCGATTTATTGTTCAGCCCAAGCGGTGAAAATACTGAAAGGCTACTACCACTCCGACTGGAACTTCCAGGTCGTCAAAACTGGAGACACTCTCTCCCTGGGAGAGAAAACCCTTTCCTTCATTTCGGCCCCGATGCTCCATTGGCCGGACTCCATGTTCACTTATATGGACAAGGAAAACGCTTTGTTCAGCAACGATGCCTTTGGTCACCATCTCGCATCCGACCTGATGTACAACGATCTGGTCGACCAGGAAGAGCTCATGAAGGAATGCATAAAATATTATGCAAACATCCTTACGCCGTTCAGCAAGTTGGTGGCAAAGAAAATCAACGAAGTGGTGGCGCTGGGAGTCCCCGTTGACTTCATCTTTCCCAGCCATGGCATCATGTGGCGCGACAACCCTCTTCAGATCGTACAGAAATACCTGGAGTGGGCGGATGACTATCAGGAAGATCAAGTGACCATCATCTATGACACGATGTGGAACAGCACGAGGGACATGGCCGAAGCGATCGCCTCGGGAATCCGGCAGGCGAACGAGCGGGTTGTCATCAAGATTCTCCATGTTGGCCAGCGCGACAAAAATGATATTATTACGGAAATCTTTCGTTCTAAAATGGTGGTTGCCGGTTGTTCAACCATCAACAAGGGTATTCTTTCCCATATGGCTGGAATGCTCGAAATGATCCACGGTCTTTCCTTCAAAAACAAGAAGGGGGCGGCCTTCGGATCCTACGGCTGGTCGGGAGAAAGCGTCAAAATGATTTCCGACAGCCTTGAAAAGGCAGGAATCGAGTTGGTTGCGGACGGGTTAAAAACGTTGTGGAAACCTGACGAAGCAGGTCGTCAAGAATGCGAAGCATACGGCCGGCAGCTCGCAGAGAATCTATAGCCATTAAGGAGCTACCATGAGTGATAACAAGAAGATCGGTGTCTCTTTTCCTGTTGAGGAATCAATCAAGTATGCTGACGACTCTGTCGTAAGCCAGACCCTGCTTAACAAAGGCAGCATAGGCTCTACTTTTCAGACCGCCTAGAAATGGGAGGATTACCATGGATTCTCCGGGACTTATGCCCGAAAATACGATGAGAACGCCCTTGGGAGGGAACAGTCCCTGACTGTCAGCCATGGTTTGTACGCTGAGCCCCGGCCTGAGCCGCGCCCATCTTTGATCCACCGCTGAATTGTCGTCGTCGATTGGGAGTACGTTTTCTTTGCCATGAAGAAGCCGCTCCTGGTTGATTCCTTAACAGGATACCAGAAGCGGCTTTAGTTAATAACTTTATTGTCTGGGAAACAACTTTATTGTTTGGTTAACAATTTTATTGTGTTCCCACAGGCGAATTATCCCTGCGGCCGGCTGATGCCGACCGTGACGGTCTTGGCCTGGTGGCGGATGGTGTCGATGGGCCGGGTCATTTCCTCGATGGCCTTGTTCAAGATGGTCAGGATGTCGTCGAGGCGCGACTCGGTGGCGCAGATGGCCTCGGACTGGTTGACCAGCCAGAGCATGTAATTGGCCAGGGAGGCGGCCACGCGGGCGGGCAAGGCAGAGTCGGTGGCGCCCGAGGCGATGCGTTCATTGCACAGGTTCAGGGCAACGAGGAGCTTTTCCCGGTCGAATCGGGCCGTGTCCTCAATCATCTCGCCGATGAGCACGCGGGCCTTGCGGAACGGCTCGGCATGGGAATCGATGGCCTTGGCCGCAGACACGCCCCACCAGTGGCCGGCCACGGTTTCGAGTACGAAATCCAGGCCGCCGCCCGCTCGGGGCACCTTGATGGTGGCCTCGGCCACGCGGTCGAAGCGGTTTTCGTCCTCGGCGCAGAACACGATGGGCGAGCCGTTGTGCGCCCGGAATATGGTGGTTTCCTTGACCGTGTCCGTGACGACCATCTCAGGCAGATCGGAGGCCATGACCAGGGTCAGGGGTTCGGTGGACAGGTCGATGTGCTTCTTGTCCTCGGTGATGTCGCACGGGATGGATTTGTAGCACAGTTCCGAGAGCTTGATGCGCACTTCCTGGGCTGCTATGCAGTTGGCCCCGTTGCCGACCAGGGCCCAGTAACGGTGTACCGGAGCGTATTTCCTGGCCACCTCGGCGATGGCGTCCTTGTTCTCGAGGACCCTGTCGATCAGTTCGGGCAGTCCCTCCAGCGCCATGATTTCCTTGAGGATCGTTTCCTTGTCCAGGGTGGAGAGGATGTCCGCCAGCCACAGGGACAGCAGCTTGCCCGCCGCGATCTGCGAGTAGAACGCCTTGGTCGAGGCCACGGCCATCTCCACGTCCCGGCCGTTGCTGGTGTAGATGTGCGAGTCGGATTTCTGCACCAGTGGGGAGTTGCGCCGGTTGACGATGCAGTTGACCCACGCGCCCCGGTCGCGGCACAGGTCCACCACCCGGTTGGTGTCCGTGGTCGTACCCGACTGCGAAACCGGGATCAGGAACACGTCGTCCATGCGTTCGTCGCCCATGAACCCGATCAGTTCCGAGCCGGTGTAGGACTCGATGGACATGCCCGTGTCCGCCAGGGTGCGCCGGAGCAGCCGGGCCACGGCCATGGCGGCCACGGCGGCCGTGCCCTGGCCCACGCAGATGATTCGGCGGATGGGTCGGGTCGCGTCGCAAAATCGTCCCACCAGGGCCGGGCCGCGTCCGAAGCCCTCGGGCAGGAACTCCACTTCACCGTTCTTCTTGATGTATTTTCCGTGCAAGGTGTTGCGGACCGAGTCCGGCGCCTCGTGGATTTCCTTTTCGATATAGTGGGCGAACTCGCCGCGGAAGATGTCGCGCGAAAAGATTTCGATCGTTTCCTCGGCCAGTTCCACGGGCTCGCCGTTGTCCAGGTACCGGGCCACGGGCACGGCGTCGGCCGGGTCCGTGTCGCGCAGGACCACGGATACGCCGCCCTGCCGGTGCACGGCCACCGGGAATGAGGACCGGGCGCGGGCCGCCATGCCGTAGGCCTCGCTGGCCACCAGCCAGCCGTCAACGGTCCGGCCGATGTAGAAGGACTGGCCCGATCCCTTTTGGGCCAGGAACTGGGAGTCGAAGTCGTTCAGGTTCTGCATGACCACGGCCAGGGAGCCCTCGCACCGTCTGAGCACGTTGCGGAACCGCTCCTCGGCGTCGCCGGTGTCCTCCACGCCAAGGTGGAAGAGCACGGGCAGGATCTTGGCGTCCGTGGAAATGGCGGGCGGGATGTGCGCGCCCTTGGCCAGGACCGATTCCTCGACCAGGGTGCGGTAGTTGTCCACGTCGCCGTTGAGCACGAACATGGTCTTTTCCAGCCCGGTGGACATGTCGCCCTCCACCAGCCCGTCCACGGGATGGCAGTTGGGCACGGAAATGATCCCGTTGGACGCCCATCGGGTGTGGGCGATGATGTTCAGGGTTTCGATTCCCTGGGACATGGTCCACAGCAGGTCGTCATGCTTGATGAATTCGCGCAGGGCCGCGCCGTTGTCCCCGAGCTGGCCCACCAGTTGGGCCACCTTGTACAGGAAGCGGCAGGCGGTCCGGCCGTCGCCGAGCCTGCGCACCAGCACCTGCCGGGTATCGGCATTGCCGATGGAGCTGCGGTCGGCCAACTCCTGTTTTTGGCCCCCGGTCAGGTCTTTTTCCGGGTCCACGCCCGCAGGCAGGATGAAGGCCAGGGCCACGCCCGCGGAATCACGGCCGCGTACCTCCAGCTTGTCGATGGACTGGAGCACCAATTCGGCTCCCCAGGCCAGGAAATGCCGGTCGCGCGCTTCGGGGGCGGCGGCCAATTCCCCGGGCATGAGCGCCAGGGTCCGGTCCACGTTGACCAGCACCTCCCGCTCGATCTGCCACAGATAGTCGTCGAGGGTTTCGTGCAATCCCTCCAACTCGTCGGTGCGCGGCCCTTGCTCCAGCTTCACGGCGGCCGCGTTGCGCAGGGCCCGGATGGTGTCGCGAATGCCGGAGAGCGCCCGCAACGTCTCGGGATCGTCCACCAGGCGCATGTGCAGCCCGAAGGACATGAGGTCGTAGAAGTGTCCGGCCAGTTCGGTCAGGGGGCCGGCGGCGTCAAGGAGGTCCGCGGTGTCGCGGATGGCGGTGAAGTCCGCGTCGAGGGCGGTGACCCATCCGGTATCCGGCGTGTCCAACCATTTATTATTGCTTAAGAAACTTGCGATACCACACATGGCGGCAGAATACTCCTGGTGGATGGTTTCGGAGAGGAGGCGGCGGCGCGGGATGCACGTCGCCGGGCGTCCTGCATGCATTCGTTGAATTACTGCACATGGTGGGCCTTGGCAAGGGCGGGGCCGGGAGTAAAGGGGGGCGTCGGGAATTCCGATGTCTTGGACCGTTGAGTGTAAAAAGTGATTAAAACAATCTTTTCAACATGTAATGGAAATGATATATTGACATGAAATCCATGTTTACAAAGCGGGGAAAGATGGCTGAACGGACGGGTGCGGCATGATGTTGCGCGGACGCTGGCGGTTGGCAATGCTCCTCGGGATGTGTCTTGTGTTTTGCCTGCCCGTCAGGGCGGCGGCGGAGCAGGGATACGCCCTCGGCATGTCGGCGGCCTTTACCGGTCCCATCGACGGCCTGGGGGTGGAGCTCTACCGGGGTTCCATGGCCTATTTCAACTATCTCGACGAGCACGGCGGCATCCACGGCAAGCCGGTTTCCCTTCAGATCCTGGACGACGGCTATCAGCCCGGTCCGGCCATCGACAATACCATCCGGTTTCTGCGCGGTGACGAGCCCCTGTGCCTGATGAACTACGTGGGCACGCCCACGGTGACCCGCGTCCTGCCCCTGCTCAAAGGGTATGGCGGGCGGCAGAAGTTGCTTTTCTTCCCCTTTTCCGGGGCGCAACCCCAGCGCGAGCCCCCCTACGACCGGTTCGTCTTCAACCTGCGCGCCTCCTACCGCGAGGAGCTGGCCGGGTTGGTGGACCGTTTCCTGGCCCTGAACCGCAAGCGGCTGGCGGTTTTCTACCAGGCCGACGCCTTCGGGCGCAGCGGCTGGGACGGGGCGCTCCGGGCGCTCAGGTCCCACGGTTTCGAAATGGCGGGAGAGGCCACCTACCGGCGCGGCGCGCGGTTTGACGAGCCCATGAGCCGACAGGTGGACATCCTCATGCGCGCCAACCCGGACGCGGTCCTGTCCATCGGTTCGTATGCCGCCTGCGCGGCCCTGATCCGGGATGCCCGGGACAGGGGGCTCGACGTGCCCATCGCCAATGTCTCCTTCGTGGGCAGCGAGAAGCTGCTTTCCCTGTTGCTGGAAGCGGGGCGGGAACGGGGGCGCGATTATACGGTTGGCCTGGTCAACTCCCAGGTGGTCCCGAGCTACGAGGACTTGAGCCTGCCCGCAGTGCGCGAATACCGCGAACTCATGGACCGTTACGCTCCCGACGCGCCCGCCTTGTCCGACCCGGCCTACGTGCCCTTGCGCTACAGCTTCACCAGCTTCGAGGGGTTTCTCAACGCCAAGGCCATGGCCCGCATTCTCGAAACCTACGACGCGAACCCGGCGCAGGGCCTGCGCGCGGCGGCCGAGTCCATCCATGAGGCGGACATCGGTATCGACGTGCCCCTGCGCTTCGGCCCGGACCGGCATCAGGGCCTGAACCGCGTTTATTTCACGACCGTCCGGGACGGCAGATTCGTCCCCATGGACGAAAGGCGGTGGCGGGCATGGCGGCGCTGAGGAACATGTCCCTGTTCAGGAAGACCGGTTTGGTCGCCTTCTGTCTGTTCGGGGTCATTTCGAGCCTGACCTCGGTTCTGACCGCCTGGACCTTGTACGGGTTGATGACCCGCGAATACGTCAGCAAGGGCACGGCCATCGCCCATTCCATCGCCGGGGCCAGCCAGGAAATCCTGCTCAACCGCGACGCGGCCACGGTCCAGTCCATGATCGACCAATATCTGGAGATCGAGGGCGTGGCTTACGTCTTCGTCACGGATGGCGAGGGACTGGTGGTCTCGCACACCTTTGTGCCCGAATTCCCGCCCATGCTGCGCGAGGTCCGGGGGCAAAAGCACGAAACGACCGTCACTTCGCTGGAAATCGCCCACTACGGGCGGGTCATCGACATCTGCGCGCCGATCCTGGGCGGACTGGCGGGACATGTGCACGTGGGCATGGGCAAGGAACTGATCCTGACCTACTTCTGGAAAGTGGTCTTCAGGATGCAGGGGTTGCTTTTCATTATCTTCTGGGTGTGCGTGGGTATTCTCTACATGATGATGCGCCGCATATCCCGTCCCCTGGGGCAGTTGACGGACTACGCCCGCAAGCTGGCCGCCCACGACTTCTCCGCGACCATCGACATCCGCACCCGTGACGAACTGGCCGTGCTCGGCCGGGCCATGATGTCCATGGGCCAGGAACTGTCGCTGCTCTTTTCCGAGATGGAGAGCGAAGTGGACAAGGCCACCGCCGATCTGCGCGACCACATGGCCTATCTGGCGGCCATCATCGACAACCTGGCCGACGGGCTGCTGGTGGTGGACGTGAACGGGGCCGTGTCGGTCATCAATCCGGCCATGCGCGAGTTTTTCGGTCTGGGCGAGACCCCGTGCAAGGGCAGGTCCCCGGCCCGGCTCTTTCCCGAGGAGATCACGTCCATGGCGGACCGGATACGGCGCTGCACCGACGAGGTGCTGTCCGCCGAGATTCCCCTGACCCGGGGGCGGACCGGCAAGGCGGTGGGGTCGTCCATCTTCGCGGGGTCTCCGGCGGGCCAGTGCCTGGGCGGGGTCCTGCTGATCCGCGACATCACCCGCGAAAAGGAGCTGGATCAGCTCAAGACGGACTTCATCTCCACGGTTTCCCACGAGCTGCGCACACCGATGACCTCGGTGCTCGGCTTCTCCAAGATCATCCGCAAGAAGCTGGACAAGACTGTTTTCCCCCTGCTGACCGGGGTCGGGGACGTGGAGAAGCCCATCAACCAGGTGCGCGGCAATATGGACATCATCGTGGCCGAGGCCGAGCGGCTGACCGAATTGATCAACGACGTCCTGGACATCGCCCGCATGGAGGCCGGAGAGATTCATTGGCGGGACGAGAACGTGTCCGTGGTTTCGGTCCTGGAGCGCTCCAAAGAGGCCACGCGCGGCCTTTGGGAAGCCAAGGGGCTGGCCGTGGAGGTGGAGGCGGCGGACGGCCTGCCCGAGGTGCGCGGCGATCGCGACCGGCTGGTCCAGGTGGTGGTCAACCTCCTGTCCAACGCCGTCAAGTTCACCAAAGAGGGCCCCATATGCTGTTCGGCGGCGCTTGAGGGCGAGTACGTGCGCGTGTCCGTTCGAGATAACGGCTCGGGCATCGACCCGGCCGACCTGCGCCTGGTTTTCGACAAGTTCAAGCAGGTGGGCGACACCTTGACCGGCAAGCCCGAAGGGTCCGGCCTGGGACTGCCCATCTGCCGCCAGATCGTGGAGCGCCACGGCGGGACCATCCAGGCCGAGAGTGAGCCCGGCAAGGGCAGTGTTTTCTCCTTCACGCTTCCCGTGGTCAGGGAGACCGTCGAAGCGTCCCGGGAAGATGCGGAGCCGTCCCGCTGTCCGGTCTATTCGGGCGACGCCGCCTGGAAGGGCCGGGCCGCGCCCAAGGTCCTGGTCGTGGACGACGATCCCGCGCTCATAGAATACCTCTCCCAGGTCTTCGAAGAGCAGGGCTTTGCCGTGTGCGAGGCGCGCAACGGCCCGGAGGCCGTGGCTGCGGCGCGGTCCCTCCTGCCCGATCTGATCACCATGGACATCATGATGCCCGGCATGGACGGCCATCAGGTCATCGACCGGCTGCGGGCCATGCCCGAGACCCGGGACATCCCCATCCTGGTCATCTCCGCCCTGAGCGGAACCGGGGCCGGGGACATGGCCCTGCTCAAGCCCGTGGACGATGAGGCCGTGCTCGAGGCCGCCGGGACTTTGTTGCGGGGCAAGGCCTGCGGCGACGCCTGCATCGTGCTCGGCGAAAGCGGGGAGTGCGACCTGAACGGACTGCGCATCCTGTGCGCGGGCGAGGTCACCTTCGCTACAGCCGAGGAGTTCTGGCCTTTGGTGGAGGGCGGGTTCCGGGGCACGGTGTTCATCGCCGCCGAGGCCGTGGGCGGCGTGGAGCTGGAACGGCTGACCCGGCTCGGGGGCGTTTCGGTCATTCTCCTGCCGCCCTTTGCCGAGAACTGACCCGGGCCTTTGTGTTATTCCAATTGCGAGACCCTGGTCTCTTGTGGCATGATCGTGTGCGTAGTGGGAAAGATTGAATGTCGTTTCAACCGGTTTGTTCAAGGAGAGATGACCAATGGCCAAGAAAATCCTCATTGTTGATGACGAGGTTCACATCAAAATGTTGCTTGAGCAGACGCTTGAGGAGCTTGAGGACGAATTCGAAGTGGACCTGTACACGGCCTCGGACGGAGAGGAAGGGCTGGAGTTCATCCGGAGCAAACGTCCGGACCTGGTTTTTCTCGACATCATGATGCCCAAAATGAACGGCTACGAGGTCTGCCGGGTTATCAAGGACGATCCCTCCCTTCATGACGTGAAGATCATCCTGCTCACGGCCAAGGGGCAGGAAGTGGACCGCAAGCAGGGGTTGGAGCTGGGGGCCATGATGTACATGACCAAGCCGTTCGATCCCGACGAGATCCTGCGCGTTTCCAAGGAACTGCTCGAACTGTAGCCGGAGCTGTTCACGCGTCAATTTTTCCCGCATGACCCCTTTGAAAAAATACATACGTCCCGGCGTATTGCGTAACATTTTGCGCAAAGCCGCCGAAATGGCCGGAGGCCGCTGTTCCCTGGCCATCAGCTTTGAGGGCGAGGTCGTCATCGTCGAAGGGGCGGCTTCGGCCAAGGCCTTTGACAGGAAAGGCCCCGGGGTGGTCAGCGCTCCGATTCATTTCGACGAGGTCCATTCGGGCCGTTTACTCATGCGCCCGGACGGGCCCGAGGAGTCGGTCGAGTATTCCCGGCTTCTTGATTTCGTGACCTATTCCATCCAGGAACTGGTGGATATGGAGCGGGCCCGGCGGTCCATTGCCGAAGAGGCCCTGGCCAAATACCGCGAACTGGCTCTGTTCCATCGTTCGGTGCCGAACATCAACGCTTCCCTGCACATGCGCGACGTGGTCAACGCGCTCATCGACGAGTGTCGGCTGGAGAATTATCCCGGCGAACTGGGCATGATCTTCCTGCTGGAACCTTCGCGCAAGGTCTTTCGGCTGGCCGTGCAGTTCGGCTTTCCCTTCGGAACCTACCTGCAGCCCATGGTGGACAGCGATCTGTTCCAGGAGGTGGCCGCTTCGGGCCGAGGGGAGATCGTCAACGACCTGGACAAGGACGCCCGTTGGGAAAACGAGCTGCCCGGCTTGGGCTCCATGATCCTCATTCCCATCAATTCGCCCAACCGGTGCGAGGGCGTGCTTATCCTTGCTTCCCGGAGCACCGGGATTTTCGAGGCCGCCCACCGACGCAGCCTGTCCACGCTGGCCTCGGTGGCGGGCATTTCGGTATCCAACGCCTTCAACTTCGAGGGCGTCCAGAAGCTCATGAGCGCCATCCTCCAGGCCCTGGCCGAAGCCATCGATGCTCGGGATCCGTACACGGCTGGGCATTCCGAGCGCGTGGCCCATCTGGCCGTGGCCTTCGCCCACGCCTTGAACGAGGCCGGGGGGTACCGGAGCGAGCTGTTCAGCGACGACGAGCTGCGCGAGATTTACTACGCGGGCGTCCTGCACGACGTGGGCAAGATCGGCATCAAGGAGGACGTCCTGACCAAGCGCACCCGGCTGCCCGAGCGGCGCATGGACGTCATCCGGGCGAGGTTTCAGCTTTTGGGGCAGTTCGACGACTTCGACTGGGGACAGGCCTTCGAATATCTGAGCGAGGTGAACAAGGCCATGGTCCCGGACGCCTCCGCCCTGGAGTTCGTCCGCAAGCTCGGCGGCCGGGTCATGCACCGGAACGGGACCGATCTGCGCTATCTTTACGACGACGAACTGGAGAACCTGCTCCTGGCCTACGGCAATCTCACCAAGGACGAGCGCCGGGAGATCCAGCGCCATCCGGCCGAGAGCGAACGCATCCTCCAGCACATTCCCATGCAGGATAATTTCAGCCATCTCCTGACCATCATCCGCCAGCACCATGAGCGCATGGACGGCTCGGGCTATCCTGACGGGATCAAGGGCGAGGACATTCTGCCCCAAAGCCGCCTCATGGCCATCGTGGACATCTACGACGCGGTTACCCAGGAGCGCCACTACAAGCCCGCCTACACCCGCAGCGAGGCCATGAAAATCCTTCGAGGGGAAGTGGAAGAGGGCAAGCTGGACATAGAGTTGACGGAGTTTTTCCTGAACAACATCGAGAACATCGAGTTGCTTTCCGAACAGGTCAAGGTAACCCGGGCCACACACCTGTCGGCCCTGGGCAATCTGTCCAGCCTCTAATCGGGGCCATTCCTCAGGACATTCAGCGCACCGGGCGCTCGGCGATGACGGACAGGGGCAACTGCCCCTGGGCGAACAGGGCCTTGCAGAAGAGCGGCAGGTCCAGCCGCCACTCACGGCGTAGTTCGGTCAGTTCGTGCAGGCCGAGGATGGGCATGGTTCGATGCCCCGGGGCCAGGCGGATGAGCCGCACTTCGGACAAGCCCTCTTCCCGGGTGAATCCGGCCCGGTCCAGAATATCCAGACACTGGTCCTGGTTTAATCCTTCCAGGGCCATCTCGGTGTCGATGCGGGCCAGGGCCGCCCGGCGCAGGCCGCGCGCGTGGTACACCAGCCGGTCCATGTCGTTTTCCAGATACTCCAACTCGTCCAGGAGATGCTCGGAGAAGGCCAGCCAGCCCGCCGTGAACACGGGGTTGGTCGATTGCCTCAACCACGGGTCGGGATGGGCGCGGCGCTGGGAGTCGAGCAGGTGCCGGCCGGGATAGGTCTGGGCCGCCGCCAGGAAGGGGAATTCGCGGCGCATGCGGGCCAGGTGGGCCGGGGTGTCGCGGAAGCGGTTGCCGGAAAATATCTGCGGGTTGACGTAGCAGCGGGACGGCTCGTTTTCCCAGGCACCGAGCACCGGATCGTGGTGGATGGGGCGCAGGGTGGAGGCCATGTGTCGAGGCTGGGGTTCGATGCGCAGGCCGGAATCGGTGAACACGCCCGCCAGCGGCCCTTCCTGCACGAAGGCGCGCAGGCGGTGAATCTCGCGGACGAGCAGGTCCAGGGGCTCCAGCCCATCCGTGGGCGGTCCTTCGTATCCCTCGTACAGTTCCCGCCATGACCCGCCGCCTATTTCGGCTTGCACCCGGTGCAGGGAGGTCAGCCGGGCCTCGAATTCGGTCTCGGCCAGGTCGCGCAGCTCGACGACGGATCGCTTGGTTCCCAGGACGTGCTCGGCCGTATAGCGGAAGTCGGGCCCGTCAGGATCGGGAATTTCCGGTCGCGAAGTGACGAAGCGGTCGTAGTCTCGCAGGGAAGCCAGGGTCTCGGCCAGGAAGCGGGGGGCCTTGCCCGCCCGGCCCAGCTCCTGACCGCTCAGTTCGGTCAGATAGCGCGCGCAGTCCCGGATCATGGTCTGGGAGGCGGCCCGGCTTGCCGCACTGGCGGCCTCGATGTTTTCGGTGGCGTGGGCGAGCAGGCCGGGGACGGCCTTGAGGCGGCTGATGAACCGCTTTTGCCGGGTGCGTTCGTTCTTGGCGGGCAGGTCGGCGGCCTGCTCCAGGCCGGTGAAGGCCACCTGGAGATATAGTTCCGGGGCATGCTCCCAGGCGCGTATGCCGTCCAGTTCGGCGATGGCCCCGCTCGCGTTCATGGCCAGGGCCAGGGCCCGGGCCCGACCCGGCTGGTCCGGGGCATTGTCCGCCTCGGCCAGGAAATTCCCGCGGAAGGTTTCGAGCGCGGCCACATGGCCGGGGATGGAACGGCCCGAGAGGTCGTCCAGCCGGTCCAGCCACTTGGAGGCGTCGGTTACCGGCGGCATGAGCGGGAAGGCGCCCGAGGCGCACATGACGGGGAAGTGCTTGGCCAGGTAGGCGAAGAACTTTTTGGCAATTCCGGATTTCATGATGTTCTTTGCCTTTGGGGGTGTCGCCTAGTCCGCCTGCTCTTCGAGCAGTTTCAGGGCGCGGGGGGCGAGTTCGCCCAGTTCGGCCTTGGACACCTGGGCGTCCGCGCCCACGGCGATGCCCTTGTGGTGCAGGGTTTCGGTGATGATGGAGGAGCAGAGGACGACCGGCAGATGCCGGAGGTCGGGGTCTTCCTTGATGCGTCTGGTCAGGGTGTGCCCGTCCATGGAGGGCATCTCGATGTCCGTGATAACCAAATTCACGTAGCCGCTCAGGGGACGTCCTTCGGCCTTGGCCCGTTCCTTGAGGTTGAGCAGGTACTGCATGGCCAGTTCGCCGTTTTCCTCGGCGTGGACCTTGAATCCGGCCGCGTTCAGAATGTTGGCGATCATCTTGCGCGCCATGGTCGAGTCGTCCGCCAGGAGCACCCGGTATTCCTTGTGGGCGGCGGCCTTGCGGACCGCTTCCGTGGGTTCCATGTCCGGTTCGCTCTCGGGGTTCAGGTCCATGCAGATCTTTTCCATGTCCAGGATGAAGGTGATCCGCCCGGCGATCTTGACCACGCCGGTGATGGAATTGACCGTCAGGGAGGAAACGTACTTGGTCGGCGCCTCGACCTCCTGCCATCCGATGCGGTGGATGCGGGTCACGCCCGAGACCAGGAAGGCGCTCTTGGTCCGGTTGAACTCGGTGACGATGACCTTGGGCGGCTCCTTTTCGGAACGCTCCTTGTGCAGCCACCCGGCCAGGTCGATGAGCGGGATGATTTCGCTGCGCAGATTGAAGGCGCCGAGCACCGCCGGGTGCGACGCCTCGGGCATCTCGGTCAGCTCGGGCATCTGAAGGATCTCCAGAACCTTGGCCACGTTGATGCCGTAATAGCCCCGGTAGCCGCCATTCAGGCGCGATTCATCGAGATAGAATTCGACGATTTCGAGTTCGTTGGTGCCCGACTCCAGCAGGATTTTGTTTTCACTCATGAACTGGCCTCTCCAGGGGACCGTTGCGGAACCGATGGTACGGTGACCTTGAACATATACAAGGGGTTTGCCGGGCGCAACCCCGGGCATGAGGCAAATTGCGGCCGAATGTCCGCTGCTGATTCCCGCCGATGCCGCACTTTTTGATCTTGTCGTGGATGGCCAGGCGGGCGAGTCCGCAGCCGGGAATGTTGATTCAACAACTGGGGGCAACCGGTTCTGTCGATGCGGCCGGAATGGGGCCGGGCGATCCTAGAAGACCCACCTCAGGGTGCCGGTGAAGGAGTGGTTGTTCACGTATTCGTCGTAGGCGCCGGCGTAGCCCAGGGTGAAGGCCATGTCGCCTTTGGTCAGGGTCATGCCCGTTTCGGCGGTCAGGCGGTTCTCGCCGGTTTCCGTGGTCACATCGGCCGATGCGCTCGCCAGCCGCTGGCGCACGGTGAAGTCCGCGCCGGTCAGGGTGTGGACCAATCCCGCCCCGACGTAGGGGGTCAGGGCCACGCCGTGCACATCGAGGGCGTCGTGGGTGGCGCGCACGCCCAGCACGACCTCGGTGATGATCTCGTTCAGGGTGTCGTAGGCGACCGCGTTGATGGCCCCGTCCTCCTCGAATTCCTCGCGATAGAGCCAGGACAGGTTGAGTCCGGCCCGGGGGGCGAAGGTCCAGTTCTCGACCGGACGCCAGTCGTACACGGCCAGGAATCGGTCGGAGACCAGCCAGGAATCGTAGTCCGCTTCGGCGGTCTGGTTAAGGCCCGCCGCGCGGCGGGAGTCGTGGTCGGTGTAGGTGGCGGTCAGGGTGTCGGTGAACTTCCAGTCGCCCATGCGATAGCCGCCGTACACGCCGAGGGTATACAGGTACTGGTTTTCATCGTCGCTGGTGCCGTAGGCGTTGTCCGTGAAGGACAGGTCCACCGTGCCGAATCCGGCCATGGCCCCGAGCACCAGGGCGTCGCCGAAGATGCGGTCCACCCCGCCCTCGAACCCGGTCAGCATGGCGTCGTAACCGGCCGTGCGGCCGTCCCTGTCGCGAGAGATGGCGGTGACCACGGGCTGCAGGTAGACGGACCACGGCTTATCCTCGGTGCGGCTGTCGAGCAGTCCGGACATGGACCCGTTGGCGGCGACCAGGATTTCATCATCGTTGTCCCCGGCCTCGGCCAGCAGGGTCAGGCCGCGCGTCCCGGCTGCGTCCGCGAAGGCCCGGGCCGAGGCCAGGGTTGCGGTGGCCCCCAGTGCGGCGTTGTCGTCCGCCGGGGTGAACGTGGTGGTGGCCGTGACCGTGCCCGCGCCGGGGTTGGTGTTCACGTTCACGGTGAAGTCCGGGTTGACGCCGGTGGCGGTGTAGCCCGCCCCTGTGGTCAGGGTCCCGGCGCTCAGGATCGTGGTCGTGGTCCCCAGGTTCGCCGCCGAGGGGTCGATGCGCAGCGCGCCGTCCAGGGTGGCCGTGCCGGTGGCGGTCAGCCTGCTGGAGGTGGGCAGCGACAGGATAGCCCCGGAGGAAAGGTTGATATTCGTGACGGGGTTGGTGATGCCCCCGGTCAGGTCGAGCTTGCCGCCGGTAACGTTCATGGTGCCGATGGTGGCGGCGATGGGGTTGGAGACGGTCCAGGTGCCGGAGTCGGTTTTGCTCAGCGTATCCCAGGTGCCGGTGACGTCGAAGTCGACGGCGCCTTGTCCGTCGAGGAAAAGGTTGGGGCTGCCGGCGGTGCCGTATACTTGGCCTCCGAGAATCCGCGTGCCTGTCTGGAGGTGGACGTCGCCACCCTCGGCATAAACGGCATAGGCCGTGCCGCCGCCTTGTGCCGCAGCCTTTATGATGCCGGTGTTGTAGAGGGATGCACCTGAATCCATGAATGCAGCCAGGGCGTCCCCCGACCCGTAGGCCATGGCCGACAACCGGGAGGCGTTGTGGAACGTGGCGTTCCGCGAAATGTAAGCGCCCTGCGCCTGCCCCGTACCGTATGTCATGGCTTCTATGGTGCCGGTGTTGTGTATGGTGTTGCGGTATGTCGCGGACCCCGAGGACAGGACTCCCCTTGCAAAACCTCCGCCATAGGTTATGCTTGTAATTCTCCCGGAATTGTATGTGTCGAGATTGTGATAGGAATTGATTCCCTCTGTATAGCCGCTATAAGCGATACAGGTCACCGTCCCGGAGTTGATCAGGGTCGATCTTTCGCCGGAAAGGTCTACCACTTGTATCCCCACGGCGTAGGTGGCATCGTTGGCGAGCAATGTGATGCTGCCCGAATTGACCGTGTAATTCTGGTCACCCTGGTTGTACAGCCCTCTTAAATATAGCGGGCCGGAGGTCACGCCCGTGATGCTTCCCCGGTTGATCATGGACACCATGTCCGTCGTCCCCTCATAGCGCATGGCGAAGAGTATATGACTGCCGCTTGGGATGGAGCCGGACAGGTCGATGGTACCCAGGTTGGTGATCTCCGCCGCGCCATTCGCCTGGATGCCTCCTTCCCGATACAGATTCCCGCCGCCGTAAGAAGTCGGACTTAGCGTCCAGGTGCCCTTCAGGGTTCCCGTGTTGGTGATGGTGCCGTTGCCGTCGATTATCCAGGTATTGCCATCCGTGAAGTCGTAGCTTTCCGCATTGGCAATGGCGGGCGGGGAGAGGAAAAGGACGATAAATAGGGCCAGGGCCCAAACCCGGCGTGCGGCTTCGGATAGCGGGGGCGTCTTGGTCTTGGCGGGGGGCATGGGATTCTCGTCTTGGTGCGGGGGGGCCGGAGTTCTCAATGTCATTGGGGCCGCGAAGAGAGCTGCTCATCAACAAATAGCCCGGCTGGCGCGGGGACTCGTTGCGTCAAACAATTGCTTTATGCCGGTGAGAGCATACCCGGGATGGATGCGACTGTCTATAATGGCTGGGGGTTTTATGAAAAAACGGCGGCGTTGCGGCGGGGGGTAGCGTCACAGGCCGACCCGGGGCCGGGGTCATGATTCCCCGGAACCGATGCCGTATTTTTTAATCTTGTAATGGATGGCCCGGCGGCTGATGCCCAGCCGGTCGGCGGCGTCCTTCTTGACTCCGCCCGCCGCGTCGAGAGCGCGGATGATGGTTTCGCGCTCGTTGTCCTCCAGGGACAGGCTGTTTCCGGTCGAGGCCGGGGAATCGGGCGGCGGGGGCTCCAATTGGAGGTCGGCGGGCTCGATGACGTCGTCGCGGCAGAAGACCAGGGCCGCTTCCAGGGCGTTTTCCAGTTCCCGGACGTTGCCCGGCCAGGAGTGCGTTTCGAGCAGGTGCATGGCCTCGGGGGAGATCTTGGCGTGCGGCCGCTCCTGGCGTGCGCGGAGCCGGTCCAGCAGGCCGTGCACCAGGTCCGGGAGGTCTTCGCGCCGTTCGCGCAGGGGCGGAATGGTCAGGGTGACCACCTTGAGACGATAATAGAGGTCCTCGCGGAAGTCGCCGTCCGCGACCATCCGGGTCAGGTCCGCATTGGTGGCGGCGACGACCCGGCAGGATACGGCCCGCTCGCGGTTGTCGCCCACCCGGCGGATGGTCCCTTCCTGGAGGAATCGCAACAGCCGGGTTTGCATGTCCGGAGAAATATTGCCGATCTCGTCCAGGAACAGGGTGCCGTTGTCGGCTTCCTCGATGAGGCCCTTCTTATCCTTGACCGCGTGGGTGAAGGAGCCCTTGACGTGCCCGAAAAGTTCGCTTTCGAGCAGAGTGGGCTGGGTGGAGCCGCAGTCCACCACCACGAAGGGGCCGTTCGCCCGGGGGCTCTCCTCGTGCAGGATGCGCGCGGCCATTTCCTTGCCGGTGCCCGATTCGCCGAGGAGCAGGACCGTGGCCGTGGATTTGGCCACCCGTTCCAGCCGTTCCAGGAATCGGGCCATGGCCGGGGCCTTGCCGCCGATCAGGCCGCGCGTGCGGGCCGTCGGCGCGGGAGCGGAGCCTGCGCCGGGGAGGGGCGCGGGGGCGGCTGCCGCGCCACGCGCTTCGAGCCGGGCGCGGACGCGGCGGACCAACTCCTTGCCGTCGAAGGGCTTGGTCAGGTAGTCGGCGGCCCCGGCCTGGATGGAGCCCACGGCGTCCGGGATGGTCCCGTGGGCCGTGAGCATGATGACCGGGATGTGCGGCCAGTGCTCCATGACCTCCCTGAGCAGTCCGCCGCCGCCCATGCCGGGCATCTTTACGTCGGAGATGATCAGGTCTACGGGCTCGTCGGCCAGCATTTCCAGGGCGGTCTCGGCCCGGTCGGCCAGCAGCGGGCTCAGCCCCGCCGAAAGCAGGCGCGCCTCAAGGACCTGCAGGATGTTCTCGTCGTCGTCCACCACCAGGATGGTCGGAATGTCCGGTTTCGTCATGGTCTGTCCTTGTCAGGAGATGGCGGGCAGGGTGAAGCGGAAGACCGCACCCCGTCCCGGTTCGCTTTCGACCCGAATGCGCCCGTTGTGGGCCAGGACAATGCGCCGCGCGATGGCCAGGCCGAGCCCGGCCCCGTCTATGCGGTCCCGCACGCCGGGCTCCCGGTAGTATTTGAGAAAAATGCGTTCCTGCTCGTCCGCGGGGATGCCCGGGCCGTCGTCGGCCACGCTGAACAGGACGTCCTTGCCCTGCCGCTCGGCGGTTACCCGCACCGTGCCGCCCCGGCCCGAGAACTTGATGCCGTTGCCCGCCAGGTTGGTCAACACCTGCCGGATGTGTGCGGGGTCGGCCCGCACGGCCAGGTTCGGCTCCACCGCGGATTCCAGCGTCACCGAAGCTGCCCGGGCCGTGGGGGCGAGGCGTTCCAGGGTGGAATCCACCAGCCCGGCCACCTCCACGTACTCCAGGTGCAATTCGAGCGCCTCGGCCTCCATGCGCGAGACCGAAAGCAGCCGGGTGAGCAGTTCGGAGAGCCGTTCGGACTCCTGCCCGGCGATGTCCAGGAACCGTTTTTGTTTTTCATTGACCTCGCCGAAGGTGCCGGAGCCGACAAGGTCCACGGCTTCGCGCACCGAGGTCAGGGGCGTGCGGATCTCGTGGGAGAGCATGGCGATGAAGTCCGCACGCATGCGCTCCTCCCGCCGCAGACGCGCGGACATGGCGTTGAAGGCCCGGGCCAGTTCGCCCAATTCGTCGCGGGACAGGATGCGCACGTCCCGGGGGGTGCCCCCGGCGCCCAGTTCGCGGATGCCCCGGCGGACTTCGGACAGGGAGCGGTTCAGGGAATAGGCCAGAAGCAGGCTGCCGCCCACGCCGACGACCAGGCAGGAGATCAGCCCGTACATGCCCACATCGGCCGCGTGGCGGCCCGCGTCGCGGAGCATGGTCAGGCGCGATTCCATGTCCGCCTGGTTGTCGAGCTGGGATTGTTCCAGGATGTCGGTCCAATCGCGGACCGTTTCATCCGGGGCCAGGTTGTCGCCTGGTGAGTTGGCCGGGTCCAGGGTGATCTCGTATTCCGAGGTCAGTTCCTTCCATTCGTCGGCATAGCGGGGGTGGCGCTTGATGGTCTCGTTGAGGATTTCGCCGAACCGGGTCAGGTCTTCGACGATGAAGCCCACGGCGGCCTGATCGCCGCCCAGGATGCGGTAGCGGCGGATGTTGTTCTGGACGTTGTGGAGGCGCTCCAGCATGCGCTGGATGGCCGAGTCCAGGTCATGGTTTTCGGTGACCATGCGGCTGGCGATGTCGGCGTCCCGGCGGACCTGCTGGAAGAGATAGGCCGAGGTGGCGAAGAACACCGCGATCAGGGCGCAGGCCCAGATGGTGAGCTTGGTGGCGATGTTCAGGTGGCGGGCCTTGGGCATGTGCGGATTCTACTGTATTCTCCAGGCCGGGGCAAACGGGGAAGGCGGGGAGCCCGACGGAAGAGGGGGCCGGTTCGGCTTGTCGGAGCCTGGGCGGCGCGGCTCCAAAAAAAATCCCGCCCGTCACGCCGAAGGGCGCGGCGGGCAGGCCGTTCGTTCCGGGGCGGCGGAATCAGCCCCGGATCTCGAAAACGTCGTAGGTCTTGTCGTGATCGAGGGAGCCGCAGGTGATGCTCTTCTTGTCCACGATGGGGGCCTCTGTCTTGAGATGTTCGCGGAATGCGGCGAATTTTTCAGCGTTTCCCTGGATCAGGATTTCGGCCTTTTGGTCGGCGATGTTGCGCACCCAGCCTGTCAGCCCGAGCTGCTGGGCCATGCTCTGGACCCAGGACTGGAAATTACCGCCCGTGACCTTGCCTTCAACAACACAAGTGTAGCTTAACATGATGAACCTCCGATTTCGTGTTAGCCCTCATTAGGTCATATATAGTGCAAAATCGGTAAAGTGAAAAGGGGACGGGAATGGAAAAAGCCCTTCTTTGCGGTTGTCAGGCCCGATGGCCTGGTGTATGTCCATACCCTGCTCTGAGCGCTTCGCAACCGTGAAGCGGAGGAATTCCCATGCGCACGTTGTCCATTGCCGTCGCCCTTGTCGCGACGTTCCTTTTTTCCTCCCCGGCCTGGGCGTCGTTGCCCTATTACAATGCCGACATGGGCTACACCATCTGGCTGCCCAAGAGTTGGAACGAGGCCTCGCAGGACTCGCTCGACGCCTTTCAACAGGCCCTTGGTCCGTGGCCGGTGCCGGGCATGACCCCGCATTGGCAGGCGGGCTACGTGAATCCGCACGGCGAACGGACCTGCCGCCTCCTGGTGGAGGTCAAGCCGGGACGCCGGATGCTGGACTCCGACATCTCCAATTTCAACCGGTTCATGGTCCGCTCCCTGATCCGCTCCCTGCGCGAGCGGGTCCCGTTGCCGGGCGACCCGGTGACGGTATTCAAGGACGCGGCCTACTTTCATGACAAGAAGACCCTGCGCATCGAGACGGAGGTGGTCCGGGGCGGCGAAACCGTGCTCGGCCTGGCCTATATCGTCTACACGCGAAAGGGCATGCTGGCCTTTACGGCCTTCGTGGACCCGGCAGACCGGAAGTCCCTCCAGATCGTGGACAAGGCCGTGCTCTCGCTCTACCTGGACGATCGGCTGCGTTACTGACCGGACCGTTGACGGTCCGCATCCGGCCCGATACCATTGCCACGAGCGGGAACGAATGGTTCCCTGTGCGCAGTTTTAAGTGCGCATCATGGCGCGGGCAGGGGCGAGTCTCGGGAAACGTTGCGATTTTTCGGCGGCACATCCCTTGCTTGCGCGGAGTAGGAGGCCCGAGTGAAGAAGATTATATTGGCAACAGTCCTCACTCTCGTGATGCTCTCTCCGGCCTGGGCGGCGGACGTCCGCTTCCCGCCGGGTTCTTGGCTCGTGGCCTCCAAACAGGACGATCGCCGGAACGGGAACGGAAACGACCGCGGGAAGCGGAGCGAGAAGAAGCCCTCCATGGTCATCATCAAGGGCAAGGGCGGCAAGGTCACCGATGTGGAGCGGGGGCCGCGGCAACCCCAGCCCAAGAAACCCTGACGTCCCGCCGGATAACGTCAAAAGCCCCCGGAAGCGATTGCTTCCGGGGGCTTTTGACGCACTTTGGGGCGGACTACTGGGCGGTGCCGCAAGTGGGAATCTGCGGGTCCGTGCCGCTTTCGAGCAGCTTGGTGCGGTATTCCTTGACCTCGTCCAGGGAGTTCCAGCCCTCGTACATTTCCTTCCAGCCGCCGAAGTCCATGTACGCTTCGTCCAGGTGCGACTCGTGCATCTTCTGCCAGACGTTGAAGAGGTACATCTCGACCTTGAACTGGGCGTCGTCGAAGACCTGGGGCAGGACGGTGGGGTCGTACTTCTCGCCGTCCAGACGCGAGGCCACGAAGGAACAGACGTTGTCCTGGGAGCGCTTGTAGTCCAGAAGCGAGTTGTTGATCATGTCGGCGAAGGGATACAGGGTCGGAAAGTTCTCCTGAATCTCCCGAATCCTGTCCTCGGGGATTTCGATGTGCAGCTGTCCGTCCTTTTCAACGACGAAATAGAATCGAATCCACTGGTCGAACTGGAAGATCTCGATGGCATCCTTGATGGCATTCTTCACGCTGACGCTTCTGAGCATGGCAATGTTCCTTTACATGTTGGGCTTGGAGTCGGGAATATGGACATCATACCATGATGAGTCAAGGGGAAATCGGGCGCGGCAGGGGTAGACAAAGGGGATGCAGTTGTTATATGAAGTGCGGCTCGCAAGGCAGAAAAGCCCATACCGGGCCGAAATATCAAGGAGACAAACATGGCACGCCACAAGAAGCACGAACGCATGAAGGAACTGGACCGTAAGCGTCAGCGCCGCCAGAAGGCCATCAAGGCCCGCATCAAGGAAGCCAAGGAAGCCAAGGCCTAACCGCCGGGCCTTCCGCGCCGGGTTCCGCGCCGGCGTATTTTTTTCGCCGGGCCGCACGTCGCGTGCGGCGCCGGAGTTCACCCGCGCCCCGCATGAGGCGCAACAACATTCGCCTTTGCCGTCGAAGGAACGTTTTAGTCATGCCTATCTATGAATATCAATGCCAATCCTGCCACGCCGTATTCGAGGAGTGGCAGTCCGGATTCGAAGATCACGAAATGCGCTGCCCGGAATGCGGCGGCGAATCCAAGAAACTTATTTCCCACTCTTCCTTTCATCTGAAGGGAGGCGGCTGGTTTGCCGACGGCTATGGCGGAACCAGCGCCGGGAACAAGCCCGGCGAAGCGCAAGCTCCCGCCGACAGCGCGGGTTCCGAATCCCCGGCCAAGCCCCAATCGGCTCCGGCCTGTTCCGCCAAGGCGGACACGTCCAGCGCGGGCTCCGCGTCCTAAACACGCGCCAAAGGCAGCATCCGCTGCCTTTTTTTTATGGGCTTGCGGCCCTTGAGTTTTTGCGTCGCCGTTGCCATAGTATGCCGTTCGCGCGGCCGAGCACCCTAACACGGAGAGAACAAGACAATGCTTGAACGGTATTCCCGTCCCGAGATGCGGGCGTTGTGGACCCTGGAGAACAAGTTCCGGGTTTGGCTGGAAGTGGAGCTGGCGGTGGTCCAGGCCTGGACCGCCATGGGCAAGGTCCCGCAGGCCGCCTGCGACGAGATCATGGCCAAGGCGGATTTCGACGTGGACCGCATCCTGGAGATCGAGGAGACCACCAAGCACGACGTCATCGCCTTTTTGTCCGCCGTGGAGGAGAAGGTCGGGCCGAGTTCCCGCTTCATCCACCTGGGCTGTACCTCCTCGGACATCGTGGATACGGCCAACGGACTGCTTCTGACCCGTGCGGGCGACATCATCGCGCAGGGCATCGACCGGATGCTGGAGGTCCTCAAGGCGTTGGCCCACAAGCACAAGGGGCTACTGTGCATGGGCCGGACCCACGGGATCCACGCCGAGCCGACCACCTACGGCCTGAAGTTCACCGGCTTTTATGCCGAATTCACCCGCCACAAGGCGCGTTTCGACGCGGCCCGCGAGAATATCCGCGTGGGCAAGCTGTCCGGCGCGGTGGGCACATTCGCCCATTCCGGCCCCGAGCTGGAGGAGCGTACCTGTGCGCTGCTCGGCCTGGCCCCGGACCCGCACTCGACCCAGATCGTGCAGCGCGACCGCTACGCCCAGTATTTCACCGCCCTGGCCGTGCTGGCCGGGGGCATCGAACGGATCGGCCTGGAGCTGCGGCATCTGCAACGCACCGAAGTCTCCGAGGTGGAGGAGGGCTTCACCAAGGGCCAGAAGGGTTCCTCGGCCATGCCCCACAAGAAGAATCCCATCTCGGCCGAGAATCTCTGCGGCCTGTCCCGCGTCATCCGCTCCAACTCCCTGGCGGCCATGGAGAATCAGGCCCTGTGGCACGAGCGCGATATCTCCCATTCCTCGGTGGAGCGGGTCATCATGCCGGATACCACCGCGCTCATGGACTACATGCTGCATCGCATGGCGGGCGTGCTTGAGCGGCTGGTGGTCAAAGAGGACGTCATCGAGCGCAATATGTTGAGCTCTTTCGGCCTCTTTTACTCCCAGCGGGTTCTGAACAAGCTCATCGACACCGGCCTGAAGCGTCAGGAGGCTTACGAGATGGTCCAGAAAGTGGCCATGCGCTGCTGGGAAAACCGCATCCAGTTCGAGGACGAGGTGCGCAATGATCCGGAAGTGAAGAAACGTCTTGATTCTAACGAGCTTGACGAAGCTTTTGACCCTTCGTATTACAAACGGTATGAAGATGTGATCTTTGACCGCGTCTTTGAGGAAAATTAGGATGACCGAACTCAAATCACGGCTGGCGAGACTTCTGCTCGAACTTTCCTACAAGGAAGGCGATTTCACGCTTACCTCGGGGAAAAAGAGTGATTATTATTTCGATTGCAAGCAGACGGCCCTGAACGCCGAAGGCGGCTACCTCATCGGACGGCTTTTCGTCGAGATGCTCAAGGGGTACGACGTGCAGGGCGTGGGCGGCATGACCCTGGGGGCGGACCCGCTGGTCTCCTCGGTGACCGTGGTCTCCTTCCTGGAAGGCCGCCCGTTGCCGGGGTTCATCATCCGCAAGCAGTCCAAGGGGCACGGCACCAACCAGTATCTGGAAGGGCTGGCCAACTTCGCCGAGGGCGACAAGGTGGTCCTGCTGGAGGACGTCTGCACCACCGGCGGCACGCTGATCACGGCGGCCGAGCGGGTGCGCGACGCCGGGCTCGAGATCGTTGGCGTGTTGGCTGTTTTGGATCGTGAGGAAGGCGGCCGGGAACGACTGAAGGAGGCGGGGCTGGAGCTCAACGCCATCTTCACCCGGCAGGAATTGCTGGCTGCGGGGAAATAGGGCCTGTCGGGGGGAAACCCGCGGTCCGGTTCGGGGGAATCAGGGAGCGATAGTAACATCAGATGCGGGTAGTTTTTTTTGTCCTGACACTCGTCTTGTCCGCGACCACGGCCGTGGCCGGGGGCTGGACGCCGTTGCTCTCGTCCCATTCCTATGGGCCGAAGCGGATTATCGCCGTGGACAAGGAGGCCCAGGAACTGATCGTGCTCGAGCAGCAGTCGCCCCTGCATGAGGTGCGCCGCTTCCCCTGCACCACGGGTCAGTCGTTGGGCGACAAGTCGGTTGAAGGCGACATGCGTACCCCCGAAGGCGTCTACTTCGTCGGGCATCGCATCAACCGCAAACTGGACTGGGGCCTGTATGGCAACATTGCCTATTCCTTGAATTATCCGAATCCCATTGACCGCATCAAAGGCAAGACCGGGTCCGGGATTTGGCTGCACGGCCGGGGCAAGACCTTTCTGCCGCGCGACACGTTGGGCTGCGTGGCCCTGCGGGTCCCGGACATGAAGGATGTGGCCCTGGAGGCCGCCTACGGCACGCCGGTGGTCATCGCCGACGACGTCAACTGGACTCCGGAACCGGGCGAGAGCGAGGTCACGGCCCTGAAGCTGGCCCGGACCCTGGAGTCCTGGGCCCGTGACTGGGGCGCCAAGGATGAGAAATTCTTTTCCTATTACGACGGCCCTCTGCTCGAACAGTCCGAAGGGCTGGACTTCGAAGGGTTCGAAGAGCATAAGCGCAACATCTTCGCCTCTCAGCCGTGGATTCATGTCCTGGTGGACAATGTCCGGGCTGTGCCCGGCCCCGGCTATTGGGTGACCTGGTTCGACCAGTACTATCGCACGCGGGGCATGGCCTCGACCACGGGCAAGCGGTTCTACTGGGTGCGGGACGAGCAGGGCGCATGGCGTATCGCCGGACGGGAGTATGTTCCGGCCTCGGAGCAGTTGGACGCCAAATATCTGACCGCCAAGACCGGAGAGGCCCGGGAGATGGTGGAAGAATGGCGCCGGGCCTGGCTGGCTGCGGATGCGGCCGCCTACGGGAAATTTTACGAGCCCGACGCCGATCAGGGCGGCCGACGGGGCGCAACCCGCATTGCCGAATACAAAAAGACATTGTGGGAGGAGAAACCTCCTGTTAGGTTGGAGGTTGATAATCTGAAAGTCGCTTTGCATCCCAAGGGGCTCAAGGTGGCCTTTGACCAGGTGTTTGCCGATGCCAGCGGCTATGGGGACAGGGGGCGCAAGACTCTGATCCTGGTGCCCGAGGGAGACACTTGGAAAATCGACAGTGAGCAGTGGAGACGGATGAGATGAGCGATTCCAAGTACAGCGTGCTTTTTATGCGCGACGACCGGGATGTGACCCGGTACCGCCTCAGCCCGTTCTGGCTGAAGATGTTCGTTTTTAGCCAAGTGTTCCTCCTGCTTTGCGCGGTGGGCGGAATTTACATGGGCGTGCGCGGGTTCAGGGTCAACGCCGCTCTCCATTCCGAGAAGAAGGGGTTGGAACAGCGCCTGGTGGACGCCGAGGTCCGCCTGGAGCGGTTGGGCAACATGGAGAAGATCCTGGAGTCCTACGACCCGACCGAATTGCAGTCCCTGCTGTCCGCGGCGACGACCGAGGCCGAACAGCCCGCGCCGCCGCGTGAAGAGGTCAACCTGAACAAGATCTTCACCCGCACCGATACCCGTCAGGTGGGCGTGGAGAACATGCAGGCCAAGCTGGCGGGCCACAAGCTGACGGTTTCCTTTGAGCTGAATAATCTCCAAGCCTCCAAATCCATGGCGGGCCAGGCGGATTTCATCTACCTGACCAAGGGCGGCGAGGCCAAGAAAGTCGAAACGAACAAGGACGATCTGTCGTTCCAGATTCAACGCTTCAAGCGCATCCAGACCACCTTCCTCCTGCCCGAGGGCATGGAGCGCAAGGACCTCTTTGGACTGCGGCTTGAGATCAAGGGAAAGGATGGCGATGTCATTTTTGCCGAAACGTATCCCTTCTATCATATTCTGGCTTCCTAGCCTGATCCTTTTCGCTTTCGCCTCCAGCGCCTCGGCCGGGTCCTGGGAGCACTCCTTTTTTGCGGGCACCCAATATCCGCTCAAGGTCACCTACATCCAGGGCGAACAGCCCGGTCCCACGGTCATGGTCCAAGGCGGCATCCAGGGCGACGAGTCTTCGGGATACATCACGGCCCAACTGCTTTCCAAATCCATGGTCCTGCGCGGCAACCTGATTGTCCTGCCGCGCGCCAACGTGCCGTCCATCAATCTGTGCAAGCGCCAGATCAACGTGGACATGAACCGGCGTTTCGACCGGAACTACAATCGGTTCTACGAGGACCGCGTGGCCCGGGTCATCCGTTTCCTGCTCAATCAGGCGGATGCCTTCATCCATCTGCACGAGGGCAGCGGCTTCTACAATCCGACCTACGTGGACAATCTGCGCAACCCCAATCGGTACGGGCAGTCCATCATCGTCGATACCCTGGTCTACAAGCAGATCGACCTGGCCCGGACCGTCAATTCGGTGCTGGACGAACTCAACGACCATATCGCCGCCAGCGACTACAAGTTCAAACTTTTCAATACCCGGACCTTCGACCAGGCGACCAGTTATCCGGAGATGCGCAAGTCCCTGACCTGCTACGCCCTGGCCGAGCACAACATTCCGGCCATGGCCGTGGAGGTCTCCAAGTCCATCATCCAGATCGACTGGAAGGTCCGCCAGCAACTGACCGCCACACGCATGCTTCTGCACCGCCTGGGCGTGGAGGTCACCCCGCCCGCGTTCACGGACGAGGATGTCCGCGCCTACGCCCGCACCGGGGTCGAGGTCATGGTCAACGGCCGCACGCTCGGCCGCGACGGGGTCATCAATCTCGCCCCGGGCACGACCCTGGCCGTGAAGCCGGTCTCTTCGGGCCCGAGCGAGTTCGCGCCCGAACTGGCCCTGTTCGCTTCGGACCGGCCTGGCGTGAACCTGATCAACGCCCGGCGCATGGTCCTGGAGCCGTTTTCCGAGCTGGAATTGCGTTCGGACGGGCGCAAAGTGGCCGAGGCCAAGGTCCGCTTGACCGGCAAGCTGCCCAATGCGCCCGGCGGCGACATCCCGGTGTTCGTCTGCTGGCTCAACGGCAATCCGGTTTTTGTGCGCGACGGCGAGACCCTGCACGCCGTGCTCGGCGACCAGCTCATCCTTGAGGGCATGTGGGGCAGCGATCTCAAGGAAGTGATCAATCTCAAGGGGTTCGTGGCCATTCCCTGGGCCAACAACGGGCAGGACCTGGGCTGGGAGATTATCCTGGACCCGGACAATTTCATGTCCAAGTATGCGCTCAAGTCCGACAGGCCCGGGGCGACCCGTTTCCGGGTGGCCCGGGAGACTCCCGGCGCGCCTGCGGCAAACTTTTATGTGGACATTCGGCCACGCACGGTCCTGGCCTTGCGTCTGGGCGACCGCCATGGGCAGGATCTGCTCGTACCCTGGATTTCGGGCGGCAGTTACCGGCTTCCCGAGGGCGAGTATGTCTTTGAGTCCGCCTGGAGCAACGGCCCGGACAACAAGCTGGTGGCCACGGCCGGAGACAGGCCCATCGACGAAGGGCAGTCCTTCACCGTGGATTACAACCGCCCCCTCAAGCTGACAGTGCGCCAGGCTACCACTTTCGGCGACATGGGGACCATGACCTTCACCGCGGGCGGCCTGGCCAGCCTCGATGTCCCGGGCCCTAACCCGCGTCCACGCTTTTAAACAATAAGCCCCCGTCCGGACCGTTCCGGGCGGGGGCTTGTCGTCTGGGGCGGCGGGCCGGAACCGGGCGGTTTCGGCGGCGGGCCCGGTTGTGCTCGGGAGATATTCGTTATTCCGGCGAGTGGAGCGCATCTCCGTCCGTCCGGTTGCCGATGGGATAGCATAGATTTCGGCACCAGATTGCGGCGGCGATGCCGATGAACGCGCCGCAGAGCACGTCCGACGGATAGTGCTTCAAGGCGAGTACGCGGCTTGCCCCCACGATGACGGCCAGGGTCAGGGCGGGCGTGCGCAGCCGGGGCGCGATCAATCCCAGGGCGGTCATGGCCGAAAAGATGCGCAGCGTGTGCCCCGAGGGGAAGGATGCGTGCATGTAGTCCCCGGCCATGGGGAAGAATCCGTACACTCCCTTGGTGAAGAGCAGCGGCGGCCGAGCCCGACCGAAGAATTCCTTGAGCACGTCGCCGACCAGCATGGCGCAGGCCACGGACAGACAGAGGCAGAGCAGGTTGCGCGAGCGGGCGGTCATGCCGTTGGCCAGCCCGTCCACGCCGCCCGCGATCAGCCCGACGGCGACCAGGACGTTGAAGAGCAGGTGGTTGGCCGTCTGGGACAACAGCCCCGCCGCCGTATGCCAGGCCGTGTCGCGCAGGGTCAGGGCCGCTTCGGACACGGGCCGGTCAACGAACAGGTAGCAGACGGCGACGAGCAGCCCCGTGGCCAGGGCGGCCCATCCGGTTCGGACGAGTACGGTGCGCATGGGTCCCCTTATCGTCTTATTTCCCTCATGCTGGGTCCACCAGCACGGCGGCCACGTCCATGACATTGGTCCTGGTGGGGCCGGTCTTGAGCAGGGTACCCGTGCCGGAGAAGAAGGTATAGGCGTCGTTGTCCGCCAGGGCCCGTCCGGCGGCTTCGGCGCGCTCGCCCCGGGCCGTATCCGGGAAGGCCATGGCTCCGGCCGCATCCGTGGGGCCGTCCGTGCCGTCGGTGCCCAGGCTCATGGCCGCCAGGCGTTCGCGCTCGGGGCCCAGGGCGGCCATCTCCAGGGCTGCGGCCAGGGCCCATTCCTGGTTCCGGCCGCCCTTGCCCGTTCCCTTGATGGTAACTGTGGTCTCGCCTCCGGCCAGGAGGCAGACCGGCGGTTCGGCCCCGCCCGCGCCCCGGCCGTACTCCCCGGCCAGACGGATGAGCCGGGCGGCCTGATCGCGGGCCTCGCCCTCCATGGAGCCGTCCACCACCACCGGCGTGTATCCCAGGTCGCGGGCCGCTCCGGCCGCGCCGCGCACGGCCATGGCGTTGCCCGCCACGATGACGTTGAACACTCGGGCGAAGCACGGGTCCACGCCCTTGCGCGTTTCCGAAGCGCGCCCCGAGCACCCGTCGGCCACGGCCCGGGTCACGGAATCCGGCATGCGGTTGCACAGCCGGTATTTGTCCAAGATGGCCTGGCAGTCCAGGAAGGTAGAGTCGTCGGGCGCGGTGGGCCCGGAGCCGATGACGTCCAGGCGGTCGCCGACCACGTCGGAGATGATCAGGGAGACCACCGTGGCAGGGGCCAGGGTCTCGGCCAGGTGCCCGCCCTTGAACCGCGAGAGGTGCTTGCGGATGGCGTTGATCTCGCCGATGGGCGCGCCGCATTCAAGCAGCCGGCGGGTGGCCTCCTGCTTGTCGGCCAGGGAGACCCCGGGCAGGGGCGAGGGGACCAGGGCGCTGGCCCCGCCGGACAGGAGAAAAAGGACCAGGTCCCGTTCCCCGGCTTGCCCGGCGCGTGCCAGCAGTGCTTCCGCAGCCCTTTCCCCGGCCGCATCGGGCACGGGATGACCGGATTCCATGACCTCGATCCTGGTCAGGTCCAGGCCGTGGCCATACTTGGTGGTCACCAGCCCGCCGCTCAGGCGGTCGCCCAGGATATCCTCCATGGTCGCGGCCATGGCCGCCGAGGCCTTGCCCGCGCCGAGCACGAGGACCCGGTCGTAGCCGTTCAGATCGTACTCCCGGCCGTCCACGGCCAGGATGTTCCCGTCCCGGCGCACGGCCGCCCGGAGGGCCGGGTCGGGGGCGACGGCCTGAAGCGCGCCGTCGACGATGCGCAGCAGGCGGGTCTTTTTTTCGGCGTAATAATCGGTCATGTTCGGCCTAGTCGTAGATTTCGGGGTTGAGGCAGGTCTCGGGCTTTTCGCCTTCGAGCATGGCCAGGAGATTGCGGGCGGCCAACACGGACATATCCGCGCGCGCCGACTCCGTGCCCGAGCCGATGTGCGGCAGCAGGATCACATTGTCCAACTCGGCCAGGCCGGGCGTCAGGGCGGGCTCGTTTTCGTACACGTCCAGACCCGCGCCCGCGATTTCGCCCGTCTTGAGGGCCTGGAGCAGGGCCTGCTCGTCGATGACCGGGCCGCGCGCCGTATTGATGAGGTAGGCGGTCCGCTTCATGCGCGCAAAGGCCTCGGCCCCGAACAGATGCCGGGTGCCGGGGGTCAGCGGTGTGTGCAGGGAAATGAAATCCGACTGTTCCAGCAGTTCCTCGAAGGGGACCAGGCGGGCGTTCAGCTCGGATTCCAGGACCTCGTTCTTGCGGCCGGAAGAGCTGGTGTACAGGACCGGCATGCCGAAGCCCCGGCTCATGCGGGCCATGGCCGTGCCGATGCGCCCCGCGCCGACGATGCCCAGCGTCTTGCCGGACACGTCGCCGCCGATGAACTGCATGGGGCCCCAGCCGGGCCAGTCGCCCGAGCGCATGACTTTGTCCGCCTCGACCACCCGCCGGGCCACGGAAAAGAGCAGGGTCCAGGCGCATTCGGCCGTGGCGTTGGTCAGTACGTCCGGGGTGTTGGACACGGGCAGGCCGCGCCGGGTGGCCTCGGGCACGTCGATGTTGTCGAAGCCCACGGCGTAGTTGGCGTACCCCTTGAGCTCGGGGGCGGCGTCGAAGAATTCGGCGTCGATGCGTTCGGTCAGCAGGCCGATGACGCCCTGGCAGTCGCGGATGATGTCGAGGAGCTGGGCTCGGGGCACAGGGGCGTCCTCGGGATTGACCAGGACTTCGGCCTTTTGCCGGAGCAGGTCGAGCCCCTGTTCGGGAATTTGCCGGGTGACGTATACCTTGGGTCGGTTCATTGCTTCCTCCTTGGTGATCCCAAAGAATGCGGTGCATCGCCCGTGGAGTCAATGGGGGATCGGCAGGCATGAAAAAACCCCCGGCGGACAAGGTCCTCGGGGGTTTTTACTCTCATGGTGCGCCCGGCACGATTCGAACGTGCGATCTTTCGGTTCGTAGCCGAATGCTCTATCCAGCTGAGCCACGGGCGCGCTAAGGAAGTGACTATTTATGCCCAACACTGCGGGGCGTCAAGCTCTTTTTTTAGGAATTTTTCAGTTTGGTGGTAAAAAGGTCCTCCAGCCCGTCGGACAGGTGAGCCTCGCGGCCGTCCACGCGGAGGAGCCGGGCGTCCGGATGGGCCGCCAATTCCGCCATCTGCGGGAATTTCATGAGGAAGAGCCGGGTGATGGCCTCGGTGGTCTGCCGTTTCCGGATGGGCGAGTGGACCCCGTGGATGCACAGGGAGAGTCCGTCGTCCCGGCGGTCGATCAGCAGGCAGGCGTGGGGGTGGTCCCGAAGGTTCCGGCAGTGTTGCGAGGTGTCGAGGGCGAAGAAATAGAATTTCATGGCCGCATGGTCCGCGAAGAAGTACATCAGGGAGCAGTGCGGTCGAATGCCGTCCGAGGAGGCCAGTACACAGGTCTCTTCGCCGGTGATCAAGTCGTCGATGAGGTGCATTTTTTCCTTGCTCATGGCGATGCTCTACGGCAACTTTCAGTGAACCGCCATTATAATGAACCACACGCCATGCCTACCCTCGAAGAGAATATCCTGCACAGCGAAGCCCTGTTGACCGGCCTGCTCGGCCGCGCGGACCCGAACCGCGTGCGCGTGGCCTGGACCGGGGGCAAGGACTCCACCGTGGTCCTGTTCCTTTGGAAGGCCTTGCTGGACGAGGCCGGGGCCGGACCGGCGCGGGCCATCAATCTGGACACGGGCTGCAAGTTCCCGGAGGTCCTGGCCTTTCGCGACCGGCTGACGGTCGAATGGGATGTGGACCTGCGCATCGCCCGGCCCGAAGTCTCCCTCGACGGCTATCCCCTGGCCGTGAACCCGCTTTCCTGCTGCCGCGAGCTCAAGGTGGAACCGCTCAAGCGGGCGGTGCGGGAAACCGGAACCGCGTTCCTCCTGACCGGCATCCGACGCGACGAGCATCCGGACCGCGCCCGGCGGCTCGAATTGGAGGAACGCGCCGACCCGCCGCATACCCTGGTCAATCCGCTGCTCGACTGGACCGAAACCGACATTTGGGCCTTTCACGCCCGGTTCGGCCTGCCCCATTGTGAACTTTACGATCACGGCTACCGTTCCCTGGGTTGCCGTCCCTGCACCACCCTCCCGGACGGACGGGGGGGCGAACGTTCCGGCCGTTCCCGGGACAAGGAAGCGGTCCTGTCGGCCCTGACCGGACTCGGATATTTCTGATCGGAAAACTGTTTCGAAGAGAAACCTCCGGGCCTCCACCCGGAGGGAGCCAGCCTGAAATCAACCCTATTCCCGACCCTTTTGGTGGCTGTTTTTCAAGGGTGTCGCTGTTTACGGAATATTAATAAATATAGACAGTTAAATGGTTGTAGGGGTGGCGGCGAAATTCGGCCTGGCCCTTGACCTGGGGGGTAACATCACCTATGGAAAATTGTTTACTAGGCTAAGGGTAAAGTGCAAACGCACTGGTTTTCGGTTGGAGGTGAACCGGAAGCCAGGTGCCTGCTGTACTCGTTCTTCATCTTCTGAAACGAGGTCTCCATGTCAAATCTGTTAGTGCTTCTCATCCTGCTGCCGGCGGCAGCAGCGGTGGTCTGCTATTTCGTTCGGTCCGAGGCCGTGCGGAAGGCGGCTGTGCTGGCCACCGGGGGCATCCTGACGCTTGCGGCGTTGGGGCTGCTCGCGCAGGGAACGGTTGCGCCGACCGAGGTCGGTTCGTTCCTGGGCATCGGCAGCGATTTCCTGGTTGCGGTCCTGGATTTCGCCCTGCTGGGCGTTATTTACTTCTATGGTTACAGACACAAGAGCCTGCTCATCCAGGGATTTACCCTGGCCCAGGTCGTTCTGCTCATCTGGTTTGAACTGGTCATGGTCGAACACGAGTCGGTCCCGGCCCTGGCGGGCGATCAGCTTTCCCTGATCATGGTCCTGGTCGTCTCCGTCGTCGGTTCCCTGATCTGCGTCTTCGCCATTCCGTATATGAAGAAACACGAAGCGCATCTGCACCTGAAGAAGACGCGCCAACCGAGGTTTTTCTTCTATATGGTCCTGTTCCTGGGGGCCATGAACGGATTGGTCCTGTCCAACAACATCCTGTGGATGTACTTCTTCTTCGAAGTGACCACCTTCTGTTCGTTCATGCTCATCGGGCACGACGCCACCGAGATCGCCACGCGGAACGCGGTCCGCGCCCTGTGGATGAACGCTCTGGGCGGCCTGGCCTTCGTCATCGGCATGATGCTGGTCTACAGCCAGGCCGGGACGCTGAACATCGCGGCTCTGCTGGCGCTCGGCCCCACCGGCGCGGTGATGCTCACCGGGCTGGCCTTTCTCTGTCTGGCCGGGTTCACCAAGGCCGCGCAGATTCCGTTCCAGTCCTGGCTGCTCGGAGCCATGGTCGCCCCGACCCCGGTCTCCGCGCTGTTGCACTCCTCGACCATGGTCAAGGCGGGCGTGTTCGTGGTCCTGCGGTTCGCCCCGATCTTCGCGGGCACCTTCCTGTCCACGGGCGTGGCCGTTTGCGGCGCGTTCACCTTCCTGGCCTGTTCCGCGCTCGGCGTGGGGCAGTCCAACGGCAAGAAGATCCTGGCCTATTCCACCGTGGCCAACCTCGGCCTGATCATTTGCTGCGCGGGCATCAACACCCCGCTGGCCCTGACCGCCGCGCTGTTGCTCATCCTCTTCCACGCCATCTCCAAGTCCCTGCTTTTTCTGTGCGTCGGCACCATTGAGCAGGCCATCGGCTCCCGCGATATCGAGGACATGCGCGGCCTGTACGGCACCAATCCCCGCACGGCCCTGATCACCATCGTCGGCATCCTGACCATGATGCTGCCGCCCTTTGGGGTGTTGCTCGGCAAGTGGATGGCCATCGAGGCCTCGGCCGACAGCAACATCTTCATCGTGGTCATGCTCGCTCTGGGCTCGGCCCTGATGGTCGTCTATCTGGCCCGCTGGGCCGGTTCCATGATGGGTTCCCGCGAGCCGGACGCCAAGGCCGAGTCCCAGCCCCTGCTGACCCGGCTGCCGCTCATGACCCTGAGCCTGGGCTCGGTGGTCCTGTCCCTGGCCTCGCCGTGGATCTACAACTCCCTGCTGGCCCCCTGGGTCGGCTCGGAGCCTTTTGCGGTGGGCTTCGGCTCCCTGGAATCCGCCCACGGCACCTTCGTGGTCGTGCCGCTCTTCCTGGTTCTCGGCCTCGGCCTGATGTACGCGGTCAAGGCCGCCTCGGGCTACCGCCGGGTCAAGATCATGCCGCCGTATATGAGCGGGGCGAACTCCGTCTCCGCCTCTGACGCCTATGTCGGCCCCATGAACGGCGATGTGCCGTTTTCCTCCGGCAATCTGTACTTGGGCGAGCTGTTCGCTGAATCCAAGCTCACGCCCGTCTTCAACGCACTGGCGGTCGCACTGATCGTGCTCATGATGGGAGGGGCGCTCTGATGCAAACACTCATACTCGTTATCATCGGACTTGTGGGTGCGCCGCTTCTCGGCGGCCTGATAGCCGGTCTGGACCGCCGGGTCACCGCCTGGCTCCAGTCCCGTCAGGGACCCCCGATCATGCAGCCTTTCTACGATGTGGCCAAGCTCTTCGGCAAAGAGAAGATGGTCGTCAACCAGTGGCAGATCCTTTGCGCCTGGGTCTATCTCGTCGCCGCGGCGGTGGCCGTGGCCCTGTTCTTCGCCCAGGGCGACCTGCTGCTCATCTTCTTCGTGCAGGCCATCGGCGGGGTTTTCCTCGTTATGGGTGCCCTGTCGGCCAAGTCCCCGTACTCGCAGGTGGGCGCGCAACGCGAGTTGTTGCAGATGCTGGCCTACGAGCCGGTGCTCATCCTCGTCTTCGTCGGCTTCTACATGGTCACCGGCTCCTTCTCCATCCAGGCCGTCTGGGCCCAGGAGATACCGCTGCTGGCCAAGATGCCGCTGCTCTACCTGGCGCTGTGCTACGCCCTGACCATCAAGCTCATGAAGTCGCCTTTCGACTTCGCCACCTCCCATCACGGCCATCAGGAACTGGTCAAGGGCGTGCTCACCGAGTACTCCGGCCCCTACCTCGGCCTGATCGAGGTCGCCCACTGGTACGAGACCATCCTGGTGCTCGGCCTGTGCGCGCTCTTCTGGCACACCAACGTGGCCTGGATGGCGCTGTTGATCGTGGTCACCTATCTGCTCGAAATCCTGGTGGACAACACCATGGCGCGCATGACCTGGCGCTGGATGCTCAAGCGCGTCTGGCTGATCGGCATGGGCCTGGGCGTCGTTAACCTCATCTGGCTGTATGCGAGGTAAGTCATGTTCGGATCATTCATAAAGAAATCTCGCGCCAAGTCACCGTGGATCATGCACTTCGACTGCGGTAGCTGTAACGGCTGCGACATCGAGGTGCTGGCCTGCCTGACGCCCCTCTACGACGTGGAGCGGTTCGGCATAGTCCATGTCGGCAATCCCAAGCATGCCGACGTGCTTCTGGTCACCGGCACGGTCAACCACCGGAACAAGAAGGTGCTCAAGAACCTCTACGACCAGATGCCCGAACCCAAGGCGGTCATCGCCATCGGCTCCTGCGGCAATTCCGGCGGTATTTTCCGCGAGGCCTACAACGTCGTGGGCGGCGTGGACAAGGTCATTCCCGTGGACGTCTACGTCCCCGGCTGTCCGGCCAAGCCCGAGGCCATCATCGACGGCGTCGTGGCCGGGCTGGCCAAGTTCGCCCAGAAAGTGGAAGAAGCGAAGTAGCTTCGCGCGAGGTATACAATGCAAGGCAAAGTGATAGACGTGACCGTCGACAACGTGGTCGGCGAAGTCATGAACATGAAGAATGACGGGCAGCGGCTGGTCACCTTCTCCACCTACCAGGAGGGGGACAAGATCGGCATCCTGTACCATTTCGACAAAAACCTGGAAACCACCCACCTGCGGCTGCTGGCCGACATGGACAAGCCCATTCCGAGCGTGTCCGGCGTCTACTTCGCCGCCCTGTTGGTGGAAAATGAAATACGCGACCAGTGGAACGTCGAATTCGACGGACTGGTCCTTGACTTCAACCGCACGCTCTTGCTTGACCCCGAGGTCACCCAGGTTCCCCTGGTGTCCAACGTCAAGATCGAGCCCAAGAAATAGGGGGGCTGAAATGGCAACCACCGTTATACCCTTCGGCCCGCAGCATCCCGTCTTGCCCGAACCGATCCACCTGACCCTCAAGGTCGAGGACGAGATCGTCAAGGAGGCCATTCCGGCCCTGGGCTATGTCCATCGCGGCCTGGAGAAACTGTGCGAGATCCGCGATTTCCATCAGATGATCAACGTCTGTGAGCGCGTTTGCGGCATCTGCTCCATGATCCACGGCACCTGCTACTCCGAGACTATCGAGGAGCTCATGGGGATTGAGGTCACGGACCGCGCCAAGCTGCTGCGCGTCATCTGGAGCGAACTGCACCGCAGCCACTCCCACCTGCTCTGGTTGGGGCTGTTCGCCGACGCCTTCGGCTTCGAGGCCCTGTTCATGCAGTTCTGGAAGATCCGCGAGCGGATCATGGACATCAACGAGGCCACCACCGGCAGCCGCGTCATCGTGTCCGTGAACGTCATCGGCGGCGTGCGCACCGACCTTTCCCCGGAGCAGATCCGCTGGATCCTGTCCGAGATCGACATCGTCGAGAAGGAGGTCAAGGCCATCCAGAACACCCTGATGAACGAATACACGGTCAAGGCCCGCACCGTGGGCATCGGCGTGATGACCAAGGAACAGGCCTGGGAATTGGGCGCGGCCGGACCGACCCTGCGCGGCTCGGGCGTGGCCCAGGACATGCGCCAGTTGGGCTACGGCGGCTACTCGTTCCTGGACTTCGAGCCCGTGGTCGAAACCTCGGGCGACAGTTGGGCGCGCGGCATGGTCCGCTTCCGCGAAGTGCTCCAGTCCATCGACCTGGTCCGCCAGGCCATTGCCAAGCTGCCCGAGGGCGAACTGGCCGTTAAGTTTAAGGGCAACCCGCCCGAGGGCGAGGCCTACCACCGAGTGGAGCAGCCGCGCGGCGAGTGCGTCTACTACATCCGGGGCAACGGCACCAAGAACCTGGAACGGTTGCGCATCCGCACCCCCACCTTCGCCAATATCCCGCCGCTTCTGGCCATGCTGCCGGAGTGCGAGTTGGCCGACGTGCCGGTCATCGTGCTGTCCATCGACCCGTGCATCAGCTGCACCGAACGCTAGGAGGACCGCATGCAGTTTACTTCAACCGTCATCAAGAACCTGTTCAGGAAGCCCGCCACCCGGAAGTATCCCTACGAGGTGCGCGAGCCGTTCCCCAATTACCGGGGCGAACTGGTCATCGACATCGACAAGTGCATCTTCTGCGGCACATGCTCGCGCAAGTGCCCCAGCCAGTGCATCGTCGTGGACAAGGCGGCGGGCACCTGGCAATGCGATCCGCATGCCTGCGTCTATTGCGGCGTCTGCCGGGACAACTGCCCGACCAAGTGCCTGTCCATGAAGGATGTTCACCGCAAGCCGGTGACTGAAAAGACCGTCTGGATCGAACACGGTACACCGCTTAAGCCCAAGAGAAATGGGGCCAAGCCCAAGGACCAGTCCGAGGTCAAGGCCAAGTCCGAGATTGAGGCCAAGCCCGAGACCGAAGCCAAGGCCAAACCCAAAAAGAAGGCGGCCGGGAAGGACGGCGAATAGCCGTTCGTCGACAGAGACTACAAAGGCCCCGCACATATCCGTGCGGGGCCTTCTTTTTACCTTTTGGAGGGGAAGCCTCCCTACAGCTTCTGGTCGATCTCCCGGAAGCAGGGGATGCAGTAGGTTTTGCCGCCATAACGGCGCGTGCGGGACTCCATGGTCATCTCGCCGCATTGTGCGCAGCGGAGGCTTTCGAGGACCGCGGCGGGCCTGGGCGGCGGGCAGGCCAGGGGGGTGACGGCGAACATGTCGTCCAGGGGGAGGGTCATGAAGTGGCGGATGGCCGCTTCCCGGTCTTCGCCCGGCCGACTCGGGCCGGTGTCCCGGAGCAGGGCGCGGAAACCCCGGCCGGATGTGCGGTCGAAAAAGGAAAAGGCCTTCTTGCCGTAGTCGCGGTGGATGAAATTGCCCTTGCCGAGCGTGCAGTCGGTCAGAAATTGTATGGCGTCCACGCCGCACATGTCGGTCTCGGCCACGGCGACCAGATCGAGTTCGCCGAGTTCGCCGAGTTCGCGCTCGGCCAGTTCCACGGCGCGGATGCCGATGGCCAGGCCGGGGCAGGAGTGGCCGTGGAAGGCGATGGCTGCGTCGAGGGTTTCCCGTGGTGTGGTGCTGGACATGGGGGGGCTCCTTCGGATGACTGGGGATGACGGTCAGGCGGCCGGGACCACCATCGGGTGGCCCTGGACGGTGTGGATGTGCACGGGCAGGCCGTAGACTTCTTCGACCACGTCGGAGGTGACTTCGCAGGCCGGTCCGGTGGAGTGGATACAGCCGTCCTTGAGGAACAGGACCTTGTCGGCGTAGCGCAGGGCGGTGTTCAGGTCGTGCATGGTCATGATGGCGGCGATGCGGTGCTCGTCCACCACCCGGCGGAGCATGGTCAGGATGTCCACCTGGCTCTTGAGGTCGAGGCTGGATGTGGGCTCGTCCAGAAGCATGAGACGCGGTTCCTGGACCAGGGCGCGGGCAATGGCCACCTTCTGCAATTCGCCGCCCGAGAGCTGGTCTATGTAGCGCAGGGCGAGGTTGGCCATGTGCAGCCGTTTCAGGGCGGAATCGACCATCTTGAGGTCCTCTTCGCCCACACGCCAGACGATGTGCGGCTTGCGGCCCATGAGTACGGCGTCGAACACGGTCAGCCGCGCGGTTTCGTTGCGCTGGGCCACGTAGCCTATGCCCAGGGCTATTTCGTGCGGGCGCATCCGGAGCACGTCGCGGTCCTCCACCAGGACCTTGCCTTTGCTGGGCGCATGGATGGCGTTGATGCACTTGAGCAGGGTGGTCTTACCCACGCCGTTGGGGCCGAGGATGGCCAGGAGTTCGCCGCCGTCCAGGTGGAAGGCCACGTCCCGCAGGACCTTGGAACCGTTGTAGGCGAAGTCGAGATCGGTCACGGACAGGATCATCGCCGTTGCCCCCTGATGATGAGATAGATGAAGACCGGTGCGCCCATGAAGGCGGTCAAAACCGAGACCGGCAACATGTGCGGGGCCAGAACAAGCCGGGCGGCGGTGTCCGAGACGAGCAGGAGCAGTCCGCCCGCAAGGATCGAGCCCGGCAGCAGGAAACGATGATCCGAGCCGATGACGCGCCGGACCATGTGCGGGACCACCAGGCCGACAAAGCCGATGATGCCCAGAAAAGCGATGATCACCGCCGTGAGCATGGAGGCGAGCATCATGCCGATCACGCGCACGCGGTCCACGCGCACGCCCAGCCCTTTGGCGGTCTCATCACCCGCGTCAACGGCGTTGTAGTTCCAGGCGTTGGCCAGGAAGTACGCGGAAGTGGCCACGGTCACGGCGGTCATGACGCCCAGTTCAGACCAGGAGGCCCGGGCCGTGTCGCCGAAGCTCCAGAAGACCATGGCCGCCAACTGCACGTCGTCGGCGAAGAATTGCAGGAACATGGTCCCGGCGGTGAACAACGCGCCCAGCGCCACGCCGGTCAGGATCATGACCTCGGGGGTCGAGCCGCGCAGCCGGGACACGGCCACGATGACCCCGGCGGCGATCAGGCTGACGAGGAAGGCCGCGCCCGTGGTCAGGTAGGGATTGGTGATGTTCACGGCGTCCGTGTTGGTGGACCCCATGATTCCGCCACCCAGGATCATCACCGAAAAGGCCGCGCCAAAGGCCGCCGCGTGGGAGATGCCCAGGGTGAAGGGCGAGCCCAGCGGGTTGCGCAGGATGGCCTGCATGACCGCGCCCGCAACGGCCAGTCCGGCCCCGGCCATGATGGCGGCCAGGGCCTGGGGCAGACGGATGTTCCAGATGATCACGTCGTAGCGTTTGGACACGGTCCAGCCCGCGAGGGTCCTGCCCACGTCGGCCAGGGGGATGTGCGCCGCGCCCATGGAAATGGAGATCACCAGGGCCAGGGCGAGCAGCCCGCCGGTCAGGCAGATCAAAAGGAGCTTGATCCCGATGTACCGCCGGTATTCGGCAGGCACCTGTCCATCGGAGAAGTGCATGCTAGTTTACCGGAACGGGCTTGAAGGCCAGACCGTGGAACAGGGCGTCCATGTCCTTGAATACGGGCTTGCCCACCAGGAATGTATATATCTCGTCTGCCTTGGCCGCCGGATCCACGTCCGTGAAACGGTCGGGGTAGAGGACCTTGCCGATGTAATAGGCGTCGGCCAGGATGGAACCGAAGTTCTGGGTGTACCAATTGTAGGGGAGTACCCCATAAACGCGGCCGTCCTTCACGGCGGAGAGTGTGCGGTAGGCCGGGGCGTTGCGTAACTCGAACAGGCCGCCCGCGTCGTCACCCATTTGTAGGGTGGACAGGTCCAGGAAGAGGACGTCCGGGTTCCATTCGACGATCTTCTCCTTGGCTATGTCCGAGTGGGCCAGGTTCTTGCCCGCCTTGCCCGCTTGGTAAGCCAGGTTGATGGCGTTGACGAACTGGAACGGCGGGTAGGACGGTTCCGTGGACTGAAAGCCGTGGGGGCCCCGCGCGGCCACGCCGCCCAGGTAGACCGTGGATCGTTCCTGGCCGGGGACGTCGCCCGTGCGCCGGCTCAAATCGGCGATGAGCCCTTCCATGTATTGGATGATGTCCTCGGCGCGCTTTTCCTTGCCCATGACCTTGCCCATGAGACGCAGGCTCCGGTACATGGCCGGTCTGTTTTGGCCCAGGTTGCCGTAGTCGAGGACCACTACCGGGATGCCGGTCTTGTCCTGAAGCTCCTGGGGATCGTATCCCATGGACGAGGTGTAGGTCTTGAAGATGACCTGGGGCTGGGGCTCCAGGGTCAGGATGAGCTCCGGATTGTCATGTCCCCGGAATTCGCCGAATATGGGCATTTTCTTGAACTGCGGGTTGGCGATGGCGTAGGGCCGGGCGTCGAAGTTGCGGCGGCGGGTCTCGATGTCGTCCACGGCCGCGATCTTGTCCTGAGCTCCGAGGTAGGTCAGCAGGCGCAGGCAGCCGGAGCCGGAGCAGATGACATGCTCGACAGTATCCGGGACGTCGTTCGTCCGGCCGATGGAGTCGGTCAGGGTGCGGGCCGAACCGGTCGCGGGCGCAGCCAGAAAGAGCAGCATGATGGCGCAGAAGAGATGACGTTTTTTCATTGGAACACCTTGTGTGGTATACGAATGCGTGATTGCGGCATGCGTGTTGCTACGGATAATAAAAATGTAACACTATGGTCTTCCTAAATAAAAGGGGAAAGGGCGTCAAGGGAGAAATGAAAACGGATCGTTGCAGTCCGTTATTTTCGGCGGCGATTCGCCCGGGCGGGGATTTAGGGCGGGGGAAAGGAAAAAAGCGGCCCCGCTCACAATGAGCCGGGCCGCTGTGCTATTTTGTTGGTGAGGCTCAGAACCGTTCGAATTCGGTGGCCTCGGGCTCTTCCATATTCAGGTTCAGGCCGTCGGAGGATGCCTTGGCGGGCTTCGCGGGCAGGGCGACGGGCCGTTTGGGCGTTACCGTCGCCACGGTCTTGGACGCGGGTTTGGAGGCGGTCTTGGCCGGACGCCGTGTGGCGCCGGTGCCCTGGACCTTGAAGAAGGAGATCAGTTGCTCCAGGCCGTGAGCCTGTTCCGCCAGGTCGGCGGAGGTCGAGGCCATCTCTTCGGAGGCGGCGGCGTTTTGCTGGACCACGTGGTCGAGCTGCTGCAGGGCCGAATTGATTTGTTCCGCGCCGGAGTTCTGCTCGTTGCTGGCCATGGTTATCTCGTGAATGAGTTCGGCGGTCTTCTCGATGTCCGGGACTATTTCCTTGAGCAGTTCGCCCGCAGTGAGGGCGACCCGCACGCTGGAGGTGGACAGCTCGGATATTTCAGAAGCCGCCTGGCCGCTGCGTTCGGCCAGCTTGCGTACTTCGGCCGCGACCACGGCGAAGCCCTTGCCGTGCTCGCCCGCCCGGGCTGCCTCGATGGCCGCGTTCAGCGCCAGGAGGTTGGTCTGCCGGGCTATTTCCTCGACGATGGAGATCTTTTCGGCGATATCCTGCATGGCCGACACGGTCTCGCTTACGGCCTCGCCGCCCTCGCGGGCGTTGCCCGAGGCCTTGGCCGCGGTCTTGGCCGTGACCTGGGCGTTCTCCGCGTTGGCCCGGATATTGGCGGCCATCTCCTCCATGGACGAGGAAACCTCCTCCAGTGCGGCGGCCTGCCGGGTGGCCCCGTCGGCCAGGGCGCTTGAGGTGCCGGACAGCTCTTCGCTGCCCGAAGCCACGCGCGAACTGCCGTCGACGACCTGGCCGACGATGTCCGACAACTTGTCGGACATCGTGTTGAGAGCCCGGAATATGTCGCCGACGTCATCCTTGCGCGAGGTCTCAAGCCGGGTGGTGTAGTCGCCGGCCGCGGCCCGGCCCAGGACCCTGACGATGCGGCCAAGGGGGGTGATGAGCAGCTTGTTCATGTAGATCCACATGGCCGTCCCGATGATGATCAGGAAAAGCAGGGAGAGTGAAATGGCGTTGATGGCGTTGGACCAGACCGGGGCCATGATCTCGGAGGTCTGGATCAGGGCGACGAGTTTCCAGCCGAGGACGGGCGAGGTATGGACCACGGCCATGGTGCTCACGCCTTTGATGGTGCCGGTCACGGAGCCGCTTTCCCGGGCGAAGGCCTGGGCGTAGAGCGTGTCGGACAGTTCCGAGACGTTTTTGAAGTTGTCGTCCGGATTGCCGGGATCGGCGATGACCACACCGTCGTCCTGGATCATGATGACGTACCCGGTTTTGCCCAGCCGGGCCTCTTCAACGAGCTTGGTCAGTCCGCTCAGGGACAGGTCCATGGCGGCCACACCCACGACTTTGGAACCGTCGAGGACCGCTTTGGCGCTGGGCACCATGGGATCGCCCGTGGTGGACACGTAGGCTTTGGATATGATCCCCTTGTCCGGGGCGGCGGCGGCCTCCCGGTACCAGGACCGCTGGCGCGGGTCATAGCCTGCCGGGATGCTCGAATCCCCGCCGAGGATGAAGGCCCCGTTGGCCGTGCCGAGGTAACAGTCGGCATAGCTGGGGTGGGTCTTGAGGATCAGCCTGTAGAAGTCCTGGATCTCGGCGCCGACCGGATCGTCGGGGGCCAGGTAGCGGGCGGGGTATTTCTTGGCGGTGTCGAGATAGTTTGTCCGGATGTCGCCAATCCGTTTGGCCCGGGGATCTTCGGCCATCATCGTGGTGTTGCGTATGGTCGCCTGGATATACATGGAGATGGTTCCGTCGATATGCTTGAGCTGCCCAGCGGCCGAGGTCACGCTGGAATCCAGGGAATCGTTGTAGATGGAAGTGAGGGTCGTGGCCAGGATGGCCGCGCAGAGCAACAGGAGCGAAATGGTGAATGACAGGATGATTTTCGTTCTGACATTGACTTTCATATTTTACCTCATGGTTGTCGTCGGGCGCGAAATATATCCAAAGGGTGCGGTCATTATTTTTCCATTATAAATAGTTAAAGGTTTTTTTGTTGTCGTTTCATGCTGTTTGGTTGCATTTGGGTGTCGCCTCGCCGCTTGGCTTGGGGCCGGAAATTGCGTAACGTGCTGCTCCTTATGCAACGGAAACAGACGAGAGTCGTGAATATCGGCGGCGTGGGCATCGGCGGGGACAATCCCGTCCGGGTCCAATCCATGTGCAATACGGATACGCGCGACGTTCCGGCCACCGTGGCGCAGATTGGCCAACTGGCCGACGCAGGGTGCGAGATCGTGCGGCTGGCCGTGCCCGACGAGGCTGCGGCGGCCGTGCTCAAGACCATCCGCGCCCAGTCGCCCGTGCCGCTCATCGCGGACATCCATTTCGACCACCGGCTGGCCTTGGCCGCGCTGGACGCGGGCTTCGACGGCCTGCGCATCAACCCCGGCAACATCGGGGACGAGGCCAAGGTGGACGCCGTGGTCCGGGCGGCCAAGGCGTGCGGTACGCCCATCCGCATCGGGGTCAACGGCGGGTCGCTGGAAAAGGATCTTTTGAAGCGATACGGCGGCCCCACGCCCGAAGCCATGGTCGAGTCCGGCCTCAGGCATGTGCGCATGCTGGAGGCGCGCGATTTTCACGACATCAAGATTTCGCTCAAGACCTCGTCGGTGCTCAAGACCGTAGCGGCCTACCGGCTCATGTCCGAGCAGGTGGATTATCCCCTGCACATCGGCATCACCGAGGCGGGCACGCTGGTGCGCGGCGCGGTCAAGTCCTCGGTGGGGTTGGGCATCCTGTTGTACGAGGGCATCGGCGACACCATGCGCGTATCCCTGACCCACGACCCCGTGGCGGAGATCGGCGTGGCCTATGAAATCCTGCGCAGTCTCGGCTTGCGGGAACGCGGTCCGGAGATTATATCCTGCCCCACCTGCGGGCGCACCGAGATCGGGCTCATCGAGCTGGCCGAGCAGGTGGAGGCGGCGCTCCGGGGCGTCGAAGAGGTCTTCACCGTGGCCGTCATGGGTTGTGTGGTCAACGGACCGGGCGAGGCCCGGGAAGCGGACATCGGCATCGCCGGGGGCCGCGACCTGGGGATCATCTTCCGCAAGGGCGAGGTGGTCCGCAAGGTCAAGGGCAATGCGAATTTGCTGCCCGAATTCATGAAAGAGATGGAAAAATTCCTGGAAGAAAGGAGAAGTGAATAAATGCGTCTTTCCCGTTACTACATCCCGACCCTGAAGGAGGACCCGGCCGACGCCGAGGTGGTCTCCCACAAGCTCCTGATGCGCGCGGGCATGATCCGCAAGCTGACCAGCGGCATTTACAATTATCTGCCGCTCGGTCTGCGCGCCATCAACAAGGTGGCGCAGATCGTGCGCGAGGAAATGGACCGTGCGGGCGCGCTGGAGGTGCTCCTGCCCATGGTCCAGCCCGCCGACCTGTGGAAGGAGAGCGGCCGTTGGGAGTACTACGGCAAAGAGCTGCTCCGCTTCAAGGACCGCAATGACCGCGGCTACTGTCTCGGCCCCACCCACGAGGAGGTCATAACCGACCTGGTGCGCGGGGAGATCAAGTCCTACAAGCAACTGCCGGTCAATCTCTATCAGATCCAGACCAAATTCCGCGACGAGATCCGCCCCCGGTTCGGGCTCATGCGCGGCCGCGAGTTCATCATGAAGGACGGCTATTCCTTCGACAAGGACGAGGCGGGCGCGGAAGCGTCCTACTTCGGCATGTTCGACGCCTACAAGAAGGCCTTCTCGCGCATTGGCCTGCGCTTCAAGCCGGTCCAGGCCGACTCCGGGGCCATCGGCGGCGACTTCTCCCACGAATTCATGGTCCTGGCCGATACCGGCGAGGACACTATCGCTTCCTGTCTGTCCTGCGACTTCGCGGCCAACCTGGAAAAGGCCAAGGTCAACCCGCCCCAGGGCGCACCGGCCGACGAATCCGCCGTGCCGCCCATGGAGGCGGTCGCCACTCCCGGTTCCCACACCGTGGAGGAGGTCTGCGCGTTCCTGGAGATTCCCGCCGACCGGCTGATCAAGACCCTGCTTTTTGTGGTGGACGGCAAGCCCGTGGCCGGGCTGGTGCGCGGCGACCGCGAACTGAACGACGTCAAGCTGCGCAACATGGTGGGCGGCAACGAGATCGAACTGGCCGACGAGGCTCTGGTCAGGAAGCTGACCAACGCGCCCGTCGGTTTTGCCGGTCCCGCCGGCCTGGACAAGGACGTGCCCATCTACGCCGACCATGAACTGCTCGCCGCCACCGATTGGGTGGCCGGGGCCAACAAGGGCGACACCCATGTGCGGCATCTGGCCCTGGGGCGCGACTGCGACATCGTCAAATTCGCCGACCTGCGGGTCATCGAACCCACGGACGTCTGCCCGGAATGCGGCGGCGCGATCGAGTTCACCAAGGGCATCGAAGTGGGCCACGTCTTCAAGCTCGGCCTCAAGTATTCCAAGAAGATGGAAGCCACGTTCCTGGACGAGAACGGCAAGTCCCAATACCTGATCATGGGTTGCTACGGCATCGGCGTGTCGCGCATCGTGGCTTCGGCCATCGAGCAGAACAACGACGAAAATGGTTGCTGCTTCCCGCCGTCCATCGCCCCGTTCGAGGTCTGTCTGATCGCTCTCGGCGGCAAGGACCCGGAGGTGACCGCCAAGGCCGAGGAACTCTATGCCGAACTCAAGAGCCTGGGCGTGGACGCGGCCTTTGACGACCGCAACGAGCGGCCCGGCGTCAAGTTCGCCGAGGCCGACCTGATCGGCTATCCCATGCAGCTCGTGCTGGGCGGCAAAGGCCTCAAGAGCGGCATCATCGAGGCCAAGGACCGCAAGACGGGCGAGAAGATCGAACTGCCGTTGGACACCTTCGCCGAGTCCTTCGCCGATTGGCGGAACCGGATCTGGAATAATTGGGGGCTTGAGACTCCTTAGATTCCGGACGTATATCGTCATGCCGACCCGGCGCGGAGTCTCCCGCGCCGGGTTTTTTATTGTCGGTCCGGTCCGCCGGATGGTATGCCGGGGCAGCCGGGCACAACCTTCGGGAGAGAGAAGATGACTGTTGAAAGCGGTATTGCGTTGGCCCTGGCCACGCTGGTGTTCGCGTGCATCCCCGGTCCGGGCGTTTCGGCGGTGGTGGCGCAATCGTTGACGCGCGGCTTCAAGGCCGGGGCCGGATTCACTCTGGGGCTGGCCCTGGGCGACGTGTGCTACCTGCTTACGGCCTTGTTCGGCATGGGCTGGGTGGCCTCGCAGATCGGCCCGTATTTCGCGGTCCTCAAATGGGCCGGAGCGGCCTATCTCGTCTACATGGGCGTGAAGTGCTGGTTGGCCAAACCGAATTTCGAGCAGGCGCAGTGCGGCCTGCCGGTCCGCCCGGGGCGCAGCTTTCTGGCCGGGCTGTGCGTGACCCTGGGCAACCCCAAGGCCATCGCCTTCTATTGCGGCTTTCTGCCCGGCTTCGTGGATATGCGGGCCCTGACCGGAACGGACGTGGCCCTGGTCATGGGCATCATCGTGCCGATCATCGGCACGGTCCCGCTGGTCTACGCCTGGTTGGCATCGCGCGGCCGCAACGCCATCCGCTCGACCCGGCTGTGGAAGGCCATGAACCGCACGGCGGGCACGATCATGATCGGCGCGGGCGCGGCCATCGCAGCGAAGTGATATCGGCACGGAATGCGAAGGAGACAAGATGACTGTTGAGAGCGGCATCGCGTTGGCGGTCGCCACATTGGTCTTTGCCCTTATCCCTGGACCGGGCGTTTGCGCACTGATGGCGCAATCCCTGGCCCACGGCCTGAAGACGGCCCTGGGCTATGCCGCCGGTCTCGTGAGCGGCGATCTGGTGTATCTCCTGACGGCCCTGTTCGGCATGGGTTGGATCGCCTCCCGGATCGGCGCCTATTTTCTGGTCCTCAAATGGGCGGGCGCAGCCTATCTTGTGTATATGGGCGTCAAGGTGTGGATGGCCAAGCCGCTGTCCATGGAGGCGGGAGACCTTCCCCAGCCTCGCGGCAGGCGCAGTTATCTCGCCGGACTCCTCCTCTCCCTGGGCAACCCCAAGGTGATTGCGTTTTACTGCGGCTTTCTGCCCGGTTTCGTGGACATGCGGGGGCTGACATCGCTCGACATCGTCATGGTCGTGGCCATCGTCATCCCGACTGTTTTCAGCGTGATCGCCGTCTACGCCTGGCTGGCCGCCAAGGGCCGCAAAGTCATGCGTTCCACTCGCGTCTGGAAGGTCGCCAACCGCACCGCGGGCACGATTATGATCGGCGCGGGCGCGGTGATTGCCACGGAGTAGACTTGAACTAACGTGTAATAGACCAAACCCTCGATCCCCTCCACCGCGAAGCGGCGACAAGAAGTTCAGGAAAGGAGAAGGGATGGGGGCGGGGGCATTCTTTGTCCAATATACTGACCGTTTCCGAGCTGACCAAGTCGGTCAAAGCCTTGCTGGAGGCCGAATTCCCATTCGTCTGGGTGCGCGGACAGGTGTCGAACCTGGCGCGTCCTGCGTCCGGGCACGTGTATTTCACGCTGACCGACGGGGACGCGGCATTGAGCGTGGTCTGGTTCAAGTCGTCGCAGCGCGCGACCCAGCCGGTGCGCCAAGGCGCGGACCAGGTCAACCCGCTGACCGGAGAGATCGAGGAGGTCGAGGGCGGCACGGCACTGACTGGCAGCGGCATCGAGGACGGCATGGAGGTGCTCTGCGCGGGCAGGCTCAACGTGTACGAGCCGCGCGGGCAGTACCAACTGGTGGCCGAACTGGTGCAGGCCCGGGGCGTGGGCGACTTGGCCGTGGCCTTCGAGGCACTCAAGAAGAAGCTGGCGGCCAAGGGGTATTTCGACGAGGACCGCAAGCTGGAATTGCCGTATGATCCCAAGCGGGTGGCGGTGATCACCTCGAAGTCCGGGGCGGCCATCCGGGATTTTCTGCGCATCGCGGATACGCGCGGCACCGGGGCGGAAATACGGATTTATCCGGTGCTGGTCCAGGGCGACCGAGCCCCGGCCCAGATCGCGGCGGCGCTGGATCTGGTGGACGGCGAGGGCTGGGCCGAGGCGGCCGTGCTCATTCGCGGCGGCGGTTCGTTGGAGGATTTGTGGGCCTTTAACACCGAGGAAGTGGCGGACGCCATCTACCGCGCCCGACTGCCGGTGCTCACCGGCGTGGGGCACGAACCGGATGTGTCCATCGCGGATTTCGTGGCCGACAGACGCGCGGCCACCCCGACCCACGCGGCCCAGGAACTGTGGCCCCGGCGCGAGACCCTGGCCCAGAAGGTGGATGTCCTCGATCTGGGCTTGGGCCGGACCTACGCGGCTTGGCTGTCCGGCAAGGCCGGGGCTTTCGAACATCTGCGCAAGGCGCTGGTCTGGTTGTCGCCCGTCCGGCGTCTGGAACGCATGGAGGATAGGTTTTCCGCGCTCATGTCCCGGTTGCAGGGGGCCGGGCTGGACCACTATTTCGATCACGCCGAACGGGCCGCGCGGGCGGCCGAGGGGTTGGACCGCGCCTTTGGTACGGCCCGCCTGGACGGTCTGGCGCACGACGCGGCCGGATTGGCGCACCGCCTGGGCAGGGCCTTCGGTCCGGAGCGGGTGGACCGGCTGGCCGACGGGGTGGCCGGACTCGGGCAACGGTTGGATGCGTCCGGGGTGAGCGGCCTGGACAGCGCGGCGCAACGGCTGGCCGTGCTGGAAACGGCCTTGCGCGGCCTGGACCCGGAGGGACCGCTTTCGCGTGGGTACGCTTTAGTGCGTGTGGCGGGGACCGGCGAATTTTTACGTGACCCGAGAAGGGTGACGAAGGGCGATGCTCTTGATATCACGGTTCGTGACGGCCGCGTGGCGGCCACGGTGACGGACACTCGACTTAATGAGGAATAGTTCTTTATGCAACGGTTTTTGTTGATGATTTTTATGGTTGCCCTGATGGGATTTCCCATGAACGCCCAGGCCCAGGCCCAGGCCCAGGCCCAGGCTCAAACCCCGGCCTTCGGGTTGCAGGAGGGGGACGGCGCGACCTTGGACACAACGCCTCCCGCCCCGGCCCAGGCTACCTCCGCACCGGCCCGGACGGCTCCCGCCCTGGTGCTGGCCGCGCCGCGCAATGTCGGTGTGGGCCAGCCCTTCCTGGTCCGCCTGACCTCGGACCTGCCGCTGGAATCGGTGTCCGTACACTGGCAGGGGCGCGAGGTGGTTCCGTCCATCTCGGTCTGGAACAACCGCCATGTGGCCCTGGCCATGCTCGGCACGGATGTGCTCACCGAGCGCCCGGGCAAGAAGGAGGAATTGGTGGTCATCGCCTCGGTGGACGGCCGGGAAAGCTCCCTGCGCCGCACCGTGCGCATCACCCCGGAGGACTATCCGCGACAGGAATTGACCCTGCCCGAGAAGATGGTCACTCCGCCCAAGGACGTGCACGCCCGCATCGCTGCCGAAGGCGAGCGGACCACGGCGGCCAAGAACACGGTTTCGGCCGTGCGCCTGTGGCGGCTGCCCCTGGAGCGGCCGGTGCAGGGCAAGATCCTGTCCGTTTACGGGGCGCAGCGCATCCTCAACGGCAAGCCCAAGAATCCCCATCGGGGATTGGATTTTCGTTCCCCCATGGGCAATCCCGTCAAGTGCGTGGCCGACGGCAAGGTCATCCTGGTGGGCGACCATTATTACGCGGGCAATTCGGTCTACGTGGATCACGGCAACGGGGTGGTCTCCATGTACTTCCATCTGTCCGAGCCCACGGTCAAGGAGGGGGACGAGGTCAAGCGCGGCCAGACCGTAGGCCTCACCGGCATGACCGGCCGGGCCACCGGGCCGCACCTGCATTTCTCCCTGTCGGTTCTGGGCGATCTGGTCGATCCTGCGTCGTTATTCAAAACGACAGCGGACAATATGCTGCAATAATTGTTTATTGATTGGATATTATGATGTTTTGCAATCTGTTTGAACGGCGATTTTGCCCGTCTTGGATCATCCTTGTCCTTCTGGCCAGCCTTGTGTCGGCGGCTCCGGTTCTGGCGGGCGACATGGTCGATATCCAGGCCCCGGATGCCGTGGGCACGGGCAAGGCGTTCGTTGTCCGTATCGGCACCTGGTACCCTTTGGAGGATCTGGAAGTGCGTTGGAACGGCCGCAGCGTGCGTCCGGCCGTGACCAAAACCGGCGAACGTTCCGAGGCCGTGGTCCTGCTCGGCGCGGGCCTGCGTGAGGAACCCGGTGTTCGTTCGGTCGAGGTCGTGGCTCGTATCTGGGGCCATGAGCGGCGCTTCTCGCGTACCGTGGAAATGGTTCCGTCCGCTTGGGACAGTGAAGTCCTGACCGTGGCCCCGAAGATGGTCCATCCGCCGAAGTCCGCACGGGAACGCATCAAGCGGGAGCACGAGACGCTCAAGGCCGCCTTGGCCAAGGTCTCGCCCGAGCGGTATTGGCGTGCGCCCCTGTTCCGGCCGGTCAAGGGCCGGATGCTCAGCCGGTTCGGACTGTACCGGACCTTCAACGGAAACGTCGCCGCACGGCATACCGGGCTGGATTTCCGGGCCTGGCTCGGCACGCCCATCCATGCCGTGGCCGCCGGGCGAGTTGCTCTTGTCCGGGCCCTATATTATGGCGGAAACAGCGTGCTCATCGACCACGGCAACGGGTTTTTCACCATGTCCTGCCATCTGTCCGCGACAAAGGTGAAGGAAGGGGATATGGTCAAGCCCGGCCAGGTCATCGGTCTGTCCGGGGCCACCGGGCGCGTCACCGGGGCCCATCTGCACTTGGCTGCCTTCGTGCTCGGCGCAGTGGTCGATCCGGAGCCGTTCTTCGCCGGAACGGTGCCTGGTGAATTAATGAAAGGTGAATGATGCAAGGGTATAACGGATTGAGTGAATGAATCAGTGAGGCCGTCTGGCCTGTTGGCGGTATCCGTTCCGGCGGGTTCCGCGGCCGGGCGGAATGGCCAGGGAAACGCAGTATGAGCCGATCAACCGTGCAGAGAATTTTGTTGGGAGCGGTCATCCCCCTGCTTATTTATTATGGGGGAACCCGGCTCGGCATGGCCATGGCGGGCGCCGCTGCCGCTGCGGTCTGGGGAATGGGCGTGGCGACCTGGTATTTCCTCCGGGATAAGGAAGTGGACGGTTTTTCCGCCATCGGCGCGGCCTACTGCTTGGCTGAGTTGGCCGGGCTGGCGGCCACGCGGGACCCGGATTGGTACCTGCTCTCGCCCATCGTGTCGGACGCGGCCATGGGGGGCGTGTTTCTGGCATCCATGCTTTTCCGGCGGCCGTTGATTCAACTGCTGGCCGAACAGACCGCCGGGAAGGACGCCTTCCCCGATACCGTGCGTGAAAGCGGGTATTACCGTCCCTTGTGGCTCCGGTTGAGCGTGGTTTGGGGCGGTGCGTATTTTCTTCGGGCCCTGTGCCTGTGGATCGTCCTGAAGGGGTGGCCGCTGGAGGTCTACCTCGCGGCCAGGGTTGCCCTGGACTGGCCGGTGGTGGTCGCGTTGATCGCCTTGAGTTTTTGGTATCCGAAGCAATATTGGAGAAGACGGTTGCAGCCCGTCAAAGATGGCGAATATGGAGAATAGCATGGCAGCAACAACCTTTGAGGATCGCCTGGAGCGGCTCAAACTCGTGGTGGAGAAGCTCGAACGCGGCGACCTGCCTCTTGAGGAGGGCGTGGCCCTGTACAAGGAGGGGCTTGAACTGGTCAAGGCGTGCGGCAGGCAGTTGGAGACCGCCCGGCACGAGGTCAAGATCGTGTCCGAAGGACTGATCCGCGAGTTCGACGCCCTTGAGGCGCTGGCGACGGACACGGAGGACGAACTGTGAGTTTCAAAGAGAATCTGGGCCGCCGCGCTGCCGAGGTGGAGGCATATCTGGCCGGCTGCCTGCGCGACCGGGGCATCCCGCCACGGCTGCTGGCATCTATGGAATATTCCCTGCTGGCCGGGGGCAAGCGGCTGCGGCCCGTGCTGGTCCTGGCCTGGAACGGCCTGCTGGGCGGGGACGCGGACAAGGCCATGCCCTTTGCCGCCTCCATGGAGTGTATCCATACGTATTCGTTGATTCACGACGACCTGCCCGCCATGGATGACGATGACCTGCGGCGCGGACGGCCGTCCAATCACAAGCAGTTCGACGAAGCGACGGCCATCCTGGCGGGCGATGGGCTGCTGACCGAGGCCTTTGTGCTCATGACCGAGTCGTCCCTGACCAGGGGGCTCCCCCCGGGCCATGTGCTCCGGGCAATTTCGGTCCTGGCCCGGGCGGCCGGGTCGGGCGGCATGGTCGGCGGCCAGGCCGTGGACATGGAGCTGACCGGGCGTGTCGGGGTGCCGCTGGCGGAACTGAAAAAGATGCACGCCCTGAAGACCGGCGCTCTGCTGACCGCCGCCTGCGAGTGCGGGGCGATCCTGGCCGGGGCGGAAGAGGTTGACATCGACAATGCCCGCCGGTTCGGCCGCAAGATCGGCGTGGCCTTCCAGATCGTGGACGACATCCTCGACGTGGTCGGCGATACCAAGACCCTGGGCAAGCCTGCGGGTAGCGATGAGGCCATGGGCAAGACCACCTACCCTTCGCTGCTGGGCCTGGACAAGAGCAAAACCCTGGCCCGTGAGTACGTGGACGAGGCCTTGACCAATTTATCCGGCTACTTCGGGGGCGAACAGGAGTTCTTGTGGCAGTTGGCCCGATACATAGTGGACAGGGTGTATTGATTGCACTAGGATTTCTCCCCCATGATCAAAGATCCGAAACAGACAGCCATCCTGTCCAAGATAAAAAAGCCCGGTGACGTTCGCGCCCTGGAAGGCGACCAGATGGAAACCCTGGCGCAGGAGCTGCGTGACATCATCATCAGCCAGGTTTCGGCTCACGGCGGGCACTTGGCTCCATCGCTGGGCACGGTCGAGCTGACGCTCGCCCTGTTCCGCTCCTTCGACCTCGAACGCGACAAGCTCGTCTGGGACGTGGGGCATCAGGCGTATGCCCACAAGCTGCTCACCGGCCGGGCGGACGCGTTCCACACCCTGCGCCAGAAGGGCGGTCTCAGCGGGTTCCCGCGCATGGTTGAATCGCCCTACGACCATTTCGGGGTGGGCCACTCGTCCACCTCCATCTCCGCCGCCCTGGGCATGGCCATGGCGCGCGACCTGAAGGGCGAGGATCATGAGGTGGTGGCCGTCATCGGCGACGGCTCCCTGACCGCCGGGCTGGCCTTCGAGGGCCTGAACCAGGCGGGCGACCTGGGCCGCAAGATGGTCGTGGTCCTGAACGACAATGAGATGTCCATTTCCAAGAACGTGGGCGCGCTGTCGCAGTTCCTGAGCCGCAAGATGACCACCCCGTTTTTGCAGCGGCTCAAGTCCGACGTGGAAGGGCTGCTGGCGACCATTCCCAAGATCGGCGGCGATCTGGCCGGATACGCCAAGCGCTACGGCGATTCGGTCAAGTCCTTCTTTACCCCGGGCATTCTGTTCGAGGCCTTTCATTTCACCTATGTGGGCCCCCTGGACGGGCACGACACGGCGACCATGGTCAAGGTCTTCGAAGAGGTCCAGAAGCTGAACAAGCCGGTGCTGGTCCACGTCATGACCAAGAAGGGCAAGGGATACGAGCCCGCCGAATCCGATCCGTCCCATTATCACGGGGTGGGCGAGTTCATCCCCGAGACTGGTTTGGCCCGCAAGTTCTCGGGCTCGGGCCTGCCGTCCTACACCGCCATCTTCGGATCCACCCTGTGCTCCCTGGCGGACAAGGACGACAAGATCATCGCCATCACCGCGGCCATGCCTGAAGGCACGGGCACGGAGTGTTTTCGAAAGAACCACCCGGAGCGGTTCGTGGACGTGGGCATCTGCGAACAGCACGCGGTGACCTTCGCCGCCGGATTGGCCACCGAGGGGTACAAGCCCGCTGTGGCCATATATTCGACCTTCATGCAGCGGGCTTATGACCAGATCGTGCATGACGTCTGTCTGCAAAATCTGAATGTGAATTTCTTCCTGGACCGTGGCGGACTGGTAGGCGAGGACGGGGCCACCCACCACGGGGCCTTCGACATGAGCTACCTGCGTCACATTCCGAATCTGGTGGTCATGGCCCCCAAGGACGAGGCCGAGCTGGCCCGGATGATGGCCACGGCCTTTGCCTTCGATGGGCCGTGCGCGGTCCGCTATCCGCGCGGCACCGGGGTCGGGGCCAAGGTTTCGGACCATCCGAAGCGAATCGCCGTCGGCAAGGGCGAACTCATGCGTGACGGCACGGACGCCCTGATCGTGGCCATCGGCTCGCGGGTCTATCCGGCCGTGGAAGCGGCCATGGAGTTGGATGAGGCGGGCCTGAGCGTGGCGGTCTTCAACGCCCGTTTCGTCAAGCCCCTGCCCGAAAAGCAACTCCTGGAGCTGGCCGGCCGGTTCGACCATATCCTGTTGGTGGAGGAGAACGCCCTGGCCGGGGGCTTCGGCTCGGCCGTGCTGGAACTGCTGGCCGCGCATGACGCCCTGGACGGCAAGCACGTCCGGCAACTCGGCCTTCCGGACGAGTTCGTGGAGCACGGCACCCAGAAGGAGCTGCGCCGTATGCTCGGTCTCGACAAGGACGGCATCAAGCAGGCCCTCGCCAAGCTCTGCGAATAAACGCCGCATTTCCTGCCGCACGCTGCAAGCGCATCGCCTCGGGTCGAGGCCGGTGCGCTTTTTTCTTGGGGCATATGTCGTTGCCGTCTTTTTCGCGGGTGAAAAGTCGCTGAGCGGGACAGGACCGTGCCGCAGGCGAAAAGAGGATGCAAGGGAGGCGGCCCTTGCCCGTCGCCGCCGGACTCGCCGGAATCTCGCCGCAAAGCGGCTTGCAATGGCTGATGTTTCTTTTCAGGGGGTTGATGGGAGATTTTTTTTCGGGCGCACTCGGAGACGGGCCGGGTTTTCGCTCGGCCTGATGGATTCGCCCGTTGTCGGGCGGGCGTCGGGGAATTCGGGAAGGAAAGGGCGGGAGAGCGGGGCAGGAGAGGGACGCCCCTTTTCAGGGAGGGCGGCTCTCCCCTGCCCCCGGCCGCGTCGCATCAGCGTCCGCAGCACTTCTTGTATTTTTTGCCCGAGCCGCAGGGACAGGGGTCGTTGCGGCCGATCTTGGGTTCCTTGCGGATGGGCGGCCCGGCGACCATCTGGCCATCCACATAGAGCCACTTGCCGTCCACGAAGTGGAAGCGGCTGCGTTCGCGGTGTTTTTGATTCTCGCCGTCGATGGCGTACTCGGCGGTAAATTCCACGATGCCCGCCTCGTCGCCTTGCAGGCCCGCCCAGGTATCGTGGACGGTCAACCCCAGCCACTCGGCGGTTTCGGCCCACTTGCGCACGGATTCTTCGTCGTGGTCCTCGAGGGCCTCGGGAGCGAGACTCTCCTTGAGATAGTCGAGTTCATTGAGCACGTAGGCGCTGTAACGGGCGCGCATGACCGCTTCGGCGGTGGGCGCAACGGCCTCGCCGGAGATATAGGGGCCGCAGCACTTGGCCAGTTCCAGGCCGGAGCCGCAGGGACATTCTTGGGACATGGGTACCTCCCTTGGTTTGGTCAGCGGATTGTAGAGAAAACCGTCCTGCTGTCAATGAGTAAGCGCTTGCCCCGGACGGCGCGGCATGGCACCTTGCGGCATGCTTCGTATCACCGAGACCGTTTCCATCCCCGAAAGCGAACTGCGCTTCACCGCCTGCCGCAGTTCCGGCCCCGGCGGCCAGCACGTCAACACCACGGACACGCGCGTGACGCTCCTGTTCGACGTGGCAGGTTCCCCGAGCCTGACCGAATTGCAGAAGGTGGCGATCCGGGGCAAGCTCCGGCGGCGCATGGACAAGCACGGCGTGCTCCAGGTGACCAGCCAGATGTTCCGCAGCCAGAAGACCAACAAGGAATCGGCCGTGGACCGCTTTGTGGAGTTGATGCAGTGGGCGCTCAAGCCGGTCGTTCCGCGCAAGGAGACCCGGGTGCCCCGGTCGGCCAAGCGCCGGAGGCTGGAACGCAAGAAGCGCACGGGCCAACGCAAGCGCGAGCGCAAGACGCCCGATGTGCGCGGGGAATACTAGTCTTTTGCGGGGCATTGCTGTCCCGGCCGCGAAAAAACGTTTCTGAAGACGCTGCTCGGGCGGTCCTTCCCGCAACCGCTGGTTGCCGCTCTGGGCATGGCGCAGTCCGGGGACGCATCGGGCGCTTCCGGAATTTCGGCAGGTTTGGAACGGTGGGCGGGGGAGGCTAGGTCAGGCCGAGCTCTTCCAGGGCAAGATACAGTTCGCGGCTGATCCAGGCGTCGGTGGCGGCATAGAAAATCTGCTGGCGGGAGAGCTTGTCTTTGGCCCAGTTGGAGCATTGGGCGGACTTGGAGATGCGGAAGCCGAGCAGGTTGGCGGCCATATTGCGCAGGCCGTGGGTCTGGAGATTGTACTTGGCCGTGATGGTGGAGAGATCCACGAAGCCGCTCGGCTTGAACCGGGCGTGCTTTTGCAATCCCAGAATGTCGTCGCGCACGGCCACGCCGGTCTTGAGGATGCGCCGATCGGCCAGGATGTCGCAAACCCCCTTTGCCAGGGGCAGGACGCCCAACTGGAAAACATAGGCGCAGTCGGCCGTGGCCAGTTGGAGTAAGGACGGCGGGCCAGGCTTTTTGCCTTTTTTGAATACAGGCCGGGTCTCGGTGTCGAAGCCGAGCAGGGAGGACGCGCGCATGCCCTCCAAGGCTTCCTCCAGATCGGATTCGCTGCGAACGACCTTGATATCCCCTTCGTAGCGGCGAAGGGGCATGTCGTTGATTTCTTCCTTGGTGAAGGCCCGAAGATACTGTTGCGGGATGTCGAGGCTGTCCGTAGTCATTAAGGTACTTGGTGAGTTAAAAAGTTTGAGGGATCGTTGTACATTCCCGCAACTTCGTCAAGTACAAGGTGAAGCATCCTTCGGGAACCTTTTCGGCGGGCTTGCCGTTTCCTGTCGGTGTGCGGGGCGAGTTGGGGAGGGCGCCGGAATCACGGAAGAAAAAGCGCCGTCGGCGGCTGGACCATCCTGCGTTTTGCTGAACGCGGTCGATCCGGCCGTCCGTTGCCGATCCCGAACGCCCTGCCGATCCCGTGGAGCGCGGCCTAGTCGTGACGGAACATGTCCTGCGAACAGGGAGAGATGTTCTTGCGCCACCAATAGGCTCCGCTGCATGCCTCCGAGGCTGGAATCGTCCCATTGAGGTGATTGTAGCGGTTGACGTTGTCCACGAACTGACGCTGGGTTTCCTTTTCGATGCTGTCAATGGCGTCGGCCAGCTTGACCGAACCGTCCTTGACGCCGGGCAGGACCTTGCTCATCGCCGTGGTGATGTACCGCTGGGACGAGTTGGCGTCCAGGAACTTGTCGAAGGCCTTGAGCGTGGCGTCCGTGTCGCCCTTGCGCCCCTGGGCCAGGGCGGTGAACAGGGCGGCGTCCCAGATCTTGTCTTTTTTGCCCTGGGCCTGGGTCAGGGTCTTGATGCACAGATCGTAGTCCCCGGCGAAGTACATGGAGATGCCCGCCTTGACCCGGGTGGACTGGAACCGCATGGTTCGCTCCTGGGGATCCTTTTGCAGGGCCGCGGCATAGGCCTGGGCCGAGGCCGTGAAGTATTCCTCGGCCTTGGGATTGTTGCGGGTGACGTAGACGCGCCAGGCGCGTTCGAAATTGCGGTCGCCGGTGTAGACCGAGTCCGCCAGGGCGGGCAGGGCCAAGGCCAGGATGGTCAGGGCGCTTAAAAGCGGGATCAGTTGTTTGCGCATTGGGGGAAGTCTCCTTGTTCAGGACAGATACGTCCTGGCTATGCGGAAAATGTCGTCGTAAGCGGTTTTGTTGCGGATGGCCAGGGCCATTTCCAGGGCCATATCCATTTTGCGGCCGGTTTCGGTCATGACCCGGTCCCGGATGCTCTCCAGGTGGTTGGCCAGGAAATCGGCCTCGAAATTGTCGATGGCCAGGGATATGCCTTCGGAAAAGAACCGCGAGCCGAGATAGGGGATGAACCGTTCCAGGTTCCGCCGCCCTTCGCGGCGGGCATACATGACGAAAAAGAGCAGCTTGACCAGCAGCCGGTCGGCCTTGAGCTTGTGGTCCACCGAGAGCAGGATGTTCAGGTCCACGCCCCGGGGCTTGAGGGCGTCGAACATGGCCGTTGCCATGTCGAAGGCGCGGTCCTCGGTCATCAGCGGGTGGGCGAACTTGGAGTCCATGCGCACCAGGGTGATGCGCGGATTTTCGCCCGAGGCGATGGCGTAGATGGCCAGGCGCATGAGGTCGATTTTGGTCCGGTAGTCGTCCATGAGGATGTCCCGCTTGGCCTGGGCCAGCCGCCGGACCAGGGGGATGTCCAGAGCGGAGAAGACCGTTTCGAGCAGGTGCAGGATGTACGGCTCGGAGGTGGCCGCGATCTCCTCGTCCAGGATGTCGCGGCCCTTGCGCGCGTCCATGATCTTCTTGATGGACAGCCAATAGGCGGCCAGCCCCTCAACGGGCATTTCCAATATGTCGAGTTCCTGTGGCTTCTGCATGGCGGTCCGCTTTGGGCTTGACGGGGCGATGGAAAAAAAGACACCCTGTTCGTCGTTGTTCAGCGTATCCGATTTTTTGAGGAAAACCAATACGGTCCTTGCCCACGGAGCCCTTTTCCCATGCTTAATTATCCCCAATTCGATCCGGTCATGATTTCCCTCGGCCCGCTGGAACTGCGCTGGTATGGCATGATGTACGTTTTCGGCATCCTGTCCGGTTGGCTGCTGGGGCGCTATCGGGCGGCCAAGCCGTGGAACAAGATGACCCCCGAGCGCATGGACGACTTTCTCACCTGGGCCATCCTCGGCGTGGTCCTGGGCGGGCGCATCGGGTATGTCCTGTTCTACAACCCCTCATTCTATTTGGCCAATCCGCTCAAGGTGTTTGCGGTCTGGGAAGGGGGCATGTCCTTCCACGGCGGCTGTCTCGGCGTGCTTCTGGTCTGCTGGCTGTTCGGCCGGTCCCACGACATGACCTTCCTTGAGGTGGGCGACTTCGTCTCGCCGCTGGTCCCGCCGGGTTTGTTCTTCGGACGCATCGGCAACTTCATCAACGGCGAGTTGTGGGGCCGTTACACGGACTTGCCTTGGGCCATGCCGTTCCCGGGCGCCGGAGGATTGCCGCGCCATCCCTCGCAGCTTTACGAGGCCGCGCTGGAAGGGGTGCTCCTGTTCATCATCGTCTGGGTTTACTCGGCCAAGCCGCGTCCCAAGGGGTGCGTGGGCGCGCTCTTTCTGCTGGGCTACGGCGCGTTCCGCTTCTTGGTGGAGTTCGCCCGCGAGCCGGACCGGCAGCTCGGTTTCGTGGCCCTGCATTGGATGTCCATGGGCCAGGTGCTTTGCCTGCCCATGATACTGTTCGGCGCGGGCTGGTTGATTTGGTCTTACCGCAAGTCAGTGTAATTTCGGGACTTCGATTTCAAACAACCGATTCCAGTGCTTGCCGGTGACGAAGAGACGGCTGGTGGCCGGGTCATAGGCGATGCCGTTTGCCACGCCCGATTTTGGGGCCAGCCGCTTGCGCAGGGATGTGAGGTCCAGCCATGCGCGGACTTCGCCGTCGGTCATGTCGATGATCGCCACCCTGTCCGACTTCCATATGTTGGCGTAGAGCAATTTCCCCACGAATTCCAGCTCGTTGAGCAGACGTACCGGACGCCCCTCATCGGTCACGGGCAGTTCGCCGACCTTGGCGAAGGTCTTGGGATCGCGCCATTCCAATCGGGATTCGCCGGTGGACATGACGAACCGCGAGCCGTCGAAGACCAAACCCCATCCCTGCGTGGCCTCGCTGGCGGCCCGGTAGGCGAACCGGCCTGCGGGCTTCAGGTCCCGCAGGGTATAGACCAGGCCGATGCCCGATTTCCAGGTGAGCATGCGCAGGGTTTTGCCTTGGGGCGCGATGCCCTCGGCGAACAGCTCGGGGGCGATTGGTACGGTTTTCAGGCGGCGTCCGGTCCCGGGGGCCACCATGGTCAGGAACGAGCGTCCGTAACCGCCCGAGGATTCATAAAAGACGCCGTCCAGGAGGAAAAGCCCCTGGGTGGAGGTCTCGGTGTCGTGGGCGTATTCGGCTAGCACCCGGCAGGGGATGACCGGGGTTGCGGCCCGCGCTGGGGCGGCCGCTGCGATCAGGATCGCGAAGAGCAGGCAGAGGGGGCCCAACGGGCGCGGGAGCGGGGCCAGGGAGAAAACGGAGGAGCGGACAGTGACATTCGGGGACATTGCTCCCCGCTCCAGGGGGAAGTGCGCGGAAAACCGGTGCATGGTCACGGGAGGGTGTCCGGTTGGCCGCACGCCTTACACGCGTGATTTCACGGCATTGACGCCGCCCAGGGCGAAGCGGACCACGTGGTCTACGAATTCGTCCACATCCATGTCCACGTTGGGCCGTTGCGGCGTAAGCCGGTCCAGGATGGGCTGGGTCAGCAGGTGGTCGAGGGTCAGGGCCCAGATATTGGAGCTGCAATAGGCCAGGGTGTGGTCCGGCACGTCCGGCCCCAGGATCTTTTGCAGGATGTCGCGCAGTTCATTGGCTCGCGGCTGGACCTGATGGCGGATGAGGATGTCGAGGTTGTGGCTCGGCTTGGCCATTTCACGCAGGAAAATGGCCCACTTCTGGGCGATCTGTCCGGTGCTCTGGGTGTAGATTTCCTCGACCAGCCCCTTGATGAAGCGGTAGAGCCGTTCTTCCGGGGGCAGGTTGGGGTCGTCGCTGGATATCCACTCCTCGCCCATGGGGAAGATCGCTTCGAGAACCGCCGCGTACAACCCGTCCTTGCTGCCGTAATGATAGTTTACCGCCGCCACGTTGGCCTTGGCCAGGCCGCAGATGTCCCGCACCGTGGCCGAGTCGAAGCCCTTGTCCGCAAAAACCTCCATGGCGGCGAGCAAAAGGGCGGTTTTGGTATTGACGTCCGGGGATTCGTTCATAATTAATAGCCTGCGGGCGCGAAATACGCCGTCTGAATTGCTTGAAACATATGTTTGCCGAATTCTATATCCCCGAGAGGTATCGGCAAGTCAAGGGTTTTCCCGGAACCGATCAGTCCCCGCAAACCCGCCAAGGAGTACTGCCAGTGGAAGTCATTCTAGCCGAAACCGCCGGGTTCTGCATGGGGGTGGGAATGGCCTTGACCAAACTCGACCAGTTGGTCAACGAGCCGGACGGACACCTCATCTATATCCTCGGCCCCATCATCCATAATCCCCAGGTGCTCAAGCGCTATGCCGACAAGGGCGTGATCATGGTCCATGACCCCGCCGATGTCCCGGTCGGGGCGCACGTGGTCATCCGCGCCCACGGCATCACCCGTCAGGTGGAGGCGGCCCTGCGCAAACGCAAGGTGCGCATCAAGGACGCCACCTGCCCCCGGGTCAAGAAGGCCCAGTTGCTCATCGAACGCAATACCGCCGACAACGGCGAATTGCTCCTTTACGGCGAGGCCGAGCACCCCGAGGTGGCCGGACTGGTCAGTTATGCCCAGCATGGGCATTTCGTCTTCGGGTCCGCCGAAGAATTGGCCCGGCACCGGCTCACCCCGGACAGGCGGTACGTCCTGGCCGCCCAGACCACCCAGGATCGAGTCCGTTTCGAGAGCATCGCCGCCGACCTGACCGGACGCGACGACGTGGAAGTGACCGTGCTCGAAACCATCTGCGACGCCACCAAGCTGCGCCAGATCGAGGCCAGGGAACTGGCCGAAGACGTGGACTTCATGGTTGTGGTCGGCGGCTACAACAGCGGCAACACCCGCCGCCTCGCACAGGTGGTCGCCGAACGGGGCACACCCTGCAAGCATGTGGAAACGGCGGAGGAACTGCCGCTCACCGATCTTGCCCGGTACAAGCGGATCGGGGTCACTGCGGGGGCTTCCACCCCCCGTATCCTCATCGACAGGGTCCTCTCCGACCTGAAGTCCTTGTAGGGAAAAGGCCGTCAGCGGCCGGGAAATAACCGGGAAAGCGGTGTGCTGAAGGCCCGTCGAAGGCCGCGAAATGGGGCCAGGCGGTCCCGGACCGGGTTTTGCACCGGGAGCTGACCCTGGCCCCGCTCGGGACGGTTCGGGCATCCTGACCGCGTTGCAGGTACCACGGGCCGCAGTGGAGGGCTTAGGTCCGGGGAACGCGGCCTCTCCTGGTATGATGCCGGGCAACCGTCAGCTATGGGAGGAGTGCCGTTTTTCGGCGGCCTGTGCGGCCGTTTCGTCAAACATAGCCTATTCTCCGGGCGTTGGTATTATTTTCCGCATCCTCCGGGTGCCTGATTCGGGGGAAAAACAAAAAGGTTGTCTGGACGGGGTCGGGGGCATACCCTCACCCGGTACCAATGCGACAACGAGGAGGCAGACGATGGATTTGAACAAGGCCTTGGCCGATCTGAAGAAGGAGCCCGGTTTCGCCGAGAACGTGGGCATGATTTTGGTGCACAACGGCGTTGTGCGCGGCTGGTCCCGCAAGGGGCATGAGGAAGTGACTTCCATCGAGATCACGCCCGATTTCGCGAAGATGGAGGAAATCCGCAAGGAGATCGAGGGACGCGAAGGCATTTTTCGGGCCTGGTGTCACGCCAATTCGGGGCACATGCAGCCCGGCGACGACGTGTTGTTCCTGATCGTGGCGGGCGATATCCGTGAAAACGTCAAGCCCGCCTTGGCCGATTTTCTGGATCGCATCAAGTCCGAGGCCGTGACCAAAAAAGAAATCTTCGCGTAGGTGGGGGCATGCACGAGCACCTTGAGGACAAGCACGGCCGCGAGGTCAGCTACATGCGCATCAGCGTGACCGACCGCTGCAATCTGCGCTGTACCTATTGCGCCGGCGAAGGGCTGGAGTTCATTCCCCACCCGGACATCCTGCGCTATGAGGAGATCATGGAGCTCATCGCCATGGCCCGCAACCTTGGGGTGCGGAAGATCCGCTTCACCGGCGGCGAGCCCTTTGTGCGCAAGGGCTTTGCGGACTTCATGATCCGGGCGGCCGAGCGCTTCCGGGACATGAACCTGTGCGTGACCACCAACGCCACGCTCATCGGTCCGGACGTGGACCGGTTGGCCGCGGCGGGCATCAAGCGGGTGAACATCTCCCTGGACACCCTGGATCCCGCGAAATTCGTGACCATCACCGGACGCGATCATTTCGCCGTGGTTCGGGAGAACATCGACCGCTGTCTGGCCGCGAACATGACCGTGAAGGTCAACGCCGTGGCCATGAAGGGCGTCAATGACGACGAATTGGGCGGGTTCATCGAATTCGCGCGCACCCACCCGGTGGACTTCCGGTTCATCGAGTTCATGCCCGTGGGCATGGAAACCGGGTGGGCGGACGGCCGGGTCTGGACCGCGGCCGAGATCTTGTCCGAAGCCCGGGCCTTCGCCGAACTGACCCCGGTGACCCAGTCCGGGGCGCGGCGGCACGGCCCGGCGCGCATGTACGCCATCGCGGGCGGGCTGGGCCGCATCGGGCTCATCTCACCGTATTCCGATCATTTCTGTTCCACCTGCAATCGTCTGCGCATCACTTCGGACGGCAATCTGCGGACCTGTCTCTTCTCGGACCGGGTCTACCGGCTGCGTCCGGCCCTGCGCAACCCCAAGCTGGGCATGGAGCAGGTCGAAAAGATCATCCGGCTGGCCGGGAAGAACAAACCCATCGGCAACGAGCTGTTGCGCCGGATGCGCGCCGCGGACCACGGCGTTTGCAAGACCCGGATGGCCTCCATCGGCGGGTAATTCCCGCCGCATCACCGGGGCTTGCCTCCGTTCGGTTCCGGCGTCGCTCCTTTGGTCGCGCCGTTAAGCATTGACGGCCGCGCCTTGTCCGGTAGAATCCCCGAAAGGAAAAGGCCCGCCCCGTATCGGGGCCTGCCCAGACGAATCCTGAAACAAGCGAGTCTGATCATGTCTATGTCCGTGAAGGAAGCCATCGAAGCGCGGCACAGCGTGCGGTCGTTCACCGCTGAGCCGGTTTCCGAAGAAATGCTGCAATCGTTGTTGGAGGCGGCCCGTCAGGCCCCGTCCAGCCTGAATTCCCAGCCTTGGCGGTTCAAGGTGGTCACCGATGCGGAGACCCGCGCCTGGATCGCTTCGAGCGAGGTCTCGAAGCGGCAGGGCTGGCTGGCCGACGCTCCGGCCATCCTGGTCTGCTGCGCGGATCTGGAAGGGTACGTCCGCGACACTCAGGCCAGCGCGTTTTTCTTCCGGGAGAATAAGGTCCTGGACGAGGAGCCGACCCGAGGCATCCAGGAATATGCCGATCAACAGGAAGCGGCGTCCGAGACCGCACGGTTCGGCGCGGCGGCCCTGAATGTGGGGCTGGCCGTCTCCCAACTCATGCTTCGGGCCGTGGAACTGGGCTTGGGCACCTGCTGGGTGGGCATGTTCGACGAGGGGCCGCTCAGGGAGCGCTTCGGCCTCGCCCCGGAGCAGCGCGTGGTCTGCCTTTTGGCCGTGGGCCACCCCGATGAGGCGGCGGTCCCGGCGCGCAAGCGTAAATCTCTGGACGATATCGTCCTCAAATAATCCGCATCCCGGAAAAAAGGGCCGCATCAACGATGCGGCCCTTTTTTTCGTCTGGACGCCGTCCCGGCGTCCGGTCATTTGACGCCCAGGTCGGCGCGGTACTTGGGTACGCCGGTCTTGCCTTCGGCCTTGGCGGCGCGGTCCAGGAGGAAGACGCGGTCGGTCAACGCCGGGTCGCGGGTAATGATGTATTCCTTGACCGCGTTGGCCCGCCGCATGGCCAGTTCGTGGAGCATTTCGCCGGTGACGTTGATGCGGTCGCGGATGAATTTCTCCATGACGTCCACGGGCTGGCGGTCGGTGATGAACAGGGTGGTGGGCTTGAGGTCCTCCTCGTCCGGTTCGTCCGCGTATGCCTCGTAGAGCATGTCCGCGTATTCGTCCGGAGCCACCGAAACCTGGTCCACGGTGGTTTCGGCCCGCTGTGACCGGGGCAGGTCGTCATACTTGGCCTGCTTGACCTTGCGTTCGAGGATGGCCTGGACGAGACCGTTCTTGTCGGCCGCCGGGTCCACCACGCCGTCCACTTCGAGCTTGAGCTTCTTTCGTCCGTTCAGGGCCTTGATGACGGTATTCAGTTTTTCCTCGCCCTGGACGCTTAACTCCGCCCGCCCCGGTTCGAAGACCACGAAGTCCATGTTCTCGCCGCCCCCGAACATGGAGCCTATGAGCGAGAAGGGGGAGGTCAGGGCCTTGAAGAGCATGTTCACGATCGCCTTGAAGACGATGCCGCCGATGCGGAAGTTCGGGTCGTCGAGCCTGCCGGTGATGGGCAGATTGAGCTGCATGTCGCCGTTGGAGTCCTGGAGCAGGGACAGGCCGAATTCCACCGGGATGTTGGGTGCGCCGGGCCGTTTGTCCTTCTTGCCCAACTGGAGCTGTTCGATGAAGAGCTTGTTCTTGGTGTCCAGGACCCAGTTGTCCGTCTTGAAGGTCACGTCCGCGTAGAGCCGCCCCTTCTGGATGGGGTAGGCCAGGTTCTTGAGGGTGTACGGGGTCAGGGGCACCAACTCCATGCCGTTCACCGCGATGGCCAGGTCGGAATAGATGGGCGTGACCAACGGGTTGAGCACGCCGGTCACGGTTACGGGTGTGGGGCCGATCTTGGCCTTGAAGTCCACCTTGGGCCGCGCCTTCGGGGTTTGGCCTATGTCGGTCAGGGTCAGGACCATGGCCGTCAGTTTCGTGGCGAAGGCGGGATGGATGCTCTCGTCGTGGAAGGTGACCGCCCCGTTTTGCATGCCGATCTTGCCCACGGTCAGGCTTTCGAAAAACGGTTTTTCCTCGGCGGCCTTTTCTTCGGTCCGCACTTCCTCTTTTTTCACCTCGGCCTCGGGCACCGGAGCGGGCTGGGCATCCGTTCCGACTCCGTCCGTGGCGGGCGGCGGCGTGGGCTCGGGCAGGCGCAGGGCGCGCCGGACGTTCAATCGGCCGTCCTTGTCGAAATGGATCAGGGCGCGCGGCCCATTTAGATTGATCTCGTCCAGGGCCAGGGCCATGGGCTCGGTGGTGAAGTCGATCCCCTTGATATCCAGCCGGTCGATGCCCGCCATTTCATCGTCGTCGAAGGTGGTCTTGACCTTGATGTCGGACAGGGCGGCACTACCCGTGACCTGGAACTTCGGCTTCCCGCTGTCGCTAAAAACATAGTCGAGGTCGGCGTGGGCCGCGCCGTCGGCGATGAGCAGGTCGGTGTCCTGGGCCAGGTAGTTGTCCAAGGGGCGCAGGCCGAATTTATCCACCTTGAGGGAGCCGTTTGCCGACAGGGGCTCCAGGGACGCCCGGCCGCTCGCCGAGAATCCGCCACCGTCGATCCCGCCCGCGCTCAGGGAATACGGTATCTGCGCGCCCTTTTCCGTGGAGATGTCGTTCACGTCCAGCTTGAACTTGCGCACCCCGAGCCGGGCCGGGTGGGCCAGGGCCTGGTCGAGGAAGTCGGCGGAGCCGTCCTCCACCGCGAAATGGTCCACCGTGGCCGTCCACGGAGTCTCGGGATCGGGGTCCGCCTGGGGCTGGGCCCGCTTTGCCTGCGCGATGCCGGTTTCGGCTTCGGCCTCAGCGCTTGCCTTGGCGGCATCCGCAAAGACCCGTTGCAGGTCCAGTCTGCCGTCCTTTTCGCGGACCATGTCGAGGGACGGCCCGGTCAGTTTGATCTCGGCCACGCCGATCCGCCGGGCGTCCAGGTCCATGGATGCGCCCGACACGTTCAGGGCATCCAGGGTCAGGCTCGGCTTTTTGGCCTTGGGCTTGCGCACGGCCAGCCCGGCCAGGTTCAGGCTGCCGTTTTGCACGGTTACCTGTGGCTTGCCGTCCTGGTTGGCGAAGCCTACGTCCATGGAGAAGCCGAGCTTCCCAGAATCGACCACCAGGGGTTGGGCTTCGTTGATGTAGGGGCTGTAGAGTGGCACGCTCAAGTCTTTGCCGGAGAGGGTCAGCTTGGCGGCGGGCGGGTCCATGGTGGCCTCGCCCTTGACGTAGAGGAATCCGCCGGAGCCGAAGGAGCCGTTGAAGGCGCTGGTCTGCTTGGGCCGGGAGGACAGACCCTCCATGGCGAAGTTCAGCTTCGGGAAGGTGTGCTGGAAGCCGCCTTTGACGCATTGGTCGTTGAAGTCGATGGTCCCGTCCTGGATCTCGAAGTTGCGCAGGTCGAAAACGAAGGCGGAGTCGGTTTCGGCCTTCGTTTTGACCTTGGGACCCGTGGGGCCGGGCATGGAGCCGGGGAAATAGTCCGCCCAGTTGATAGCGCCGCTTGCCCGGCGCACGACCTTGAAAAACGGCTGATCCATGGTCACCTGTTTGACGACCAGGGCATTGTCGCCCAGAGAGAACCGTTCCATCTCGAAGACCAGCCTTTTCATGGAGAAGACCGGTCCGTCGCCGGGCGCGGCCAGTTCCAGGCCGGTCAGGGTTCCGCCGCCCCCCAGGTAGAGGTTCACCCGCTGGGCGTTGGGCCGTTCGAAGTACAGGGAGATGTCCGAGGTGAACCGCCCCTTCTCTAGTTCGAGCGGAGTCTTGATGGGCACATACTTCCAGTATTGATGCAGGTCCACATCCACGGCTCCCAGTTCGAACTCGGTCAACAGGGTCTTGTCGAAGGGCAGGGTGCGGCCTTTGAGCTCCACGGGATCGCCGTTGACCACGGCCGTGAACACGGGCTGGGTGAATTCCTTGACCTTGTCCTCGATGCTCGAAGTGAAGGGTACGCGCAGGTGGATGTCGGCAATGACATGCTTCTTGGCGCGGGGTCGGTCGTCGAAGGTGATCTTCGAATTGGTCATCTCGAAGCCATACAAGGCAAAGGGGAAGACTGCGCCTTTTTTCTCCTCCGGCTGGGGTTGGGCGGCTTCGTTCGGGGTGCCGAGCAGATCGGAAATGGAGTATTCGCCGTTGCCGTAGAAGGTTACGTTGATGTTGAGTCCATCGAGATTGAGGTAGCTGACCACCGGGGCCAGCTCCCAAATGGAGGATGCGCCGGGCGCCACCTCCATGTGGCCCAGGGAGAGGAGGTCGCCTTCTTCCTTGAGGTTCTTGATGTGCAGGTCGGAGACCTCCAGCCGAAGGGTGAGCGGATTGAACTGGATGTCCGCCACGCTGGCCTCGCGCTTGAGATTGTCCCTGACCTGGCTGACCAAGACCGCCTTCAGGATCGGGGGCACGGCGAAGAAGCCGAACAGGGTGTAGGCCGCGAACGAGGTCAGCAGCCAGAAGACGATGCGTCGCAGGAGCGGGGTGCCGAATTTTATCTTGTCGAGGAAAGCCAACATGTTGAACCTGTCCAAGGGATGAGTGTTTCCGACGTTGAGCCATTCTATCCGAAATTGACCGGAGAATCCATAAAGGAGAGCGGTCAAGTGATTTCTTATCGCCGGTACGGAATCGGCCAGTCTTTCGGGGCGAAACGCCCCACTTCCGTTTACAGCATGGAATATGCGGATTTTGTTGCCATATTGTGGAAATACAGTGTATGTTGCAAGCAAATGAAGTGCCTGCGGTGTCCGGCTTCCAGGCCGCGACCCGGGGCGCGGGAACGGCGACCGGAGCGTGTCCATGTCCGACGTGCATTATTACCAGGGTTTGGCCAAGAGCATGATGTTCACCATCATCCTGGTTTCCTTTGCCCCTCTGTTCGTGGTCGTGCTCATCGCAGGATACCAGTACAGCGTGGCCTACGAGGAGAAGGTCGAGGACCACTTGCGTGAACTGGTTCTCAAGCACGACCAGACCATCGACGCCTACCTGAACGAGAAAGTCGCCGAAATCCGGGTCCTGGCCGAGGTCATCGACCTCGGGCACCTGACCACGCCCGAGGGGATCAAGGCCCTGCATGACGCCTTGACCCGGGGGCACGGCACGGACTTCGTGGACCTCGGACTCATCGACGAGCACGGCATCCAGGTGGCCTATTCCGGGCCGTTTCTCCTGCAGGGGCTGGACTATTCGCACGAGCCCTGGTTTCGGGCCGTAGGCGAGAACTCGGTCCATGTCAGCGACGTCGGGCTGGGCATGCGCGGCGTGCCGCATTTCATCATCGCCCTGCGCATGCGGGCCGACGGCCGCCGTTGGGTCCTGCGCACCACGCTGGACTTCATCGCCTTCAACCGGCTGGTGGAGGACATCCGCATCGGCGAGACCGGCATGGCCTACATCATCAACCGCCGGGGGGATTTCCAGACCACCCCGCGCCGGGACATGTCTGCCGAAGTCCCGTTTTTGCGCGATCTGGCCCGGTCCATCGCCGACAACGGCAACCCTGTTCACAGCCGGGCGGTCATGGCGGTCATGGACAACCCCGCCACCGGGCGCGAAACCATCTTTGTGACCAGCCCCATCAAGGGAGGGGACTGGCTCATGGTCTACCAGCAGGACGCGGCCGACGCGTTCGCCACCTTGAACCGCAGCCGCGACCTGGCCATTGTCATCCTGTTTCTCGGCGGCCTGGCCATTACGGTCATGGCCTTTCTCATGAGCCGCCGGATGGCCCGCAAGGTGGAGAAGGCGGATGCGGCCAAGGATATTTTGAACGAGCAGGTTATCGAGGCGGGCAAGCTGGCCTCCGTGGGTGAACTGGCGGCGGGCATCGCCCACGAGATCAATAACCCGGTAGCCATCATGGTCGAGGAGGCGGGCTGGATCCAGGATCTGCTGGAAGAGGGGTTGTCCAAGGACGACAACGAGCGCGAGGTCCAGCGGGCGCTGAATCAGATCCGCACCCAGGGCGCGCGCTGCAAGGAGATCACCCACAAGCTTTTGTCTTTCGCCCGCAAGATCGACCCCACGGTCATGTCCTTCGATCTCAACGAACTGGTCCGGGAGATCGTCGAGCTGTCCGCCCAGCGGGCCAAGTACGCCAACGTGGTCATGGAGACCAGCCTGGGCGACAATATCGCGCCCATCGAGGCGAGCCCGTCCGAGATGCAGCAGGTCTTTCTCAATCTGGTCAACAACGCCATCGACGCCATGGACCCGGGCGGGGGCGACCTGGACATCAGCACCCGCCAGGAGGGGGACACGGTTCTGGCCCTGGTTTCGGACACCGGCTCGGGCATCCCCGAGGCCAACCTGTCGCGCATCTTCGATCCGTTTTTCACCACCAAGCCCGTGGGCCGGGGGACGGGGCTGGGTCTGTCCATCATCTACGGGATCATCAACAAGATGGGTGGGACCATCTCCGTGGACTCGGCCGTGGGCCGTGGCACCACCTTCACCATCCGGTTGCCCGCCGGGAAGGCCGGGGGCGCGGACGGGACGTCGGAAGAACCATGATCACACAACCACCGGGAGGGCGGGATGCCTGCACGAGTGCTTCTCGTTGATGATGAAAAAGGCTTTGTGGACACCATGGTAAAGCGGCTGGAGAACCGGGGTTTCACCGTGGGCGTCGCCTACGACGGGCCCCAGGCCTTGGCCGCCCTGGACAAGGGCGACATCTTCTACGACGTGGTCGTCCTGGATGTGAAGATGCCGGGTATGGATGGCAACGAGGTCCTCAAGCGGATCAAGGCCGAGCACCCCTTGGTGGAGGTCGTCATGCTGACCGGCCACGCCACCGTGGCCTCGGCCATTGAGGGCATGAAGTCCGGGGCCTTCGACTACATGATGAAGCCGTGCGCCCTGGACGAGCTCATGGCCAAGATCGGCGAGGCCCACGACAGGAAACAGGCTCAAGAGAACAGGATTCTCGAAGCCCGAGCCCGGCATATCGTTTTGCGCCGGGGCGATTAGGAGCGGGCATGACCGGTATCCCCATCCGCGTGCTTCTGGTGGACGACGAACTCGGTTTTCTCGATGTGCTGGCCAAGCGCATGGACAAGCGGGGCTACCGGGTGACCACGGCGGGCAGCGGGGCCGAGTCCATCCGGATCCTCCGGGAGAACGATTTCGACGTGGCCGTGCTCGATCTCAAGCTCGAAGATATGGACGGCATAGAGGTCTTGCAGATAATGAAGAAGATGGTGCCGGGAATGCCGGTCATCATGCTCACTGGCCACGGCTCGGAGCAGGCGGCCAGGGAAGGCGTCGAGTCCGGCGCCTTCGATTACCTGCTCAAGCCGTGCGACCTGGATGACCTCCTCGAAAAGGTCGGGGAGGCCGTGGCCGGGTAACCGGAAACGACAACAGGACGGGAGTGGCCCATGGCCGACATAAAAGCGCTCCTCGTGGACGACGAGGAATCCTTTCGAAAGACCTTGTGCAAGCGGCTGACGCGCCGCGGCATGACCGTGGAGCAGGCGGGCTCGGGCGAAGAGGCCCTGGAGCTGCTCAAGAGCTACCAGCCGGACGTGATCCTGCTGGACGTCAAGATGCCCGGCATGGACGGGTTGACCGCCCTGCACAAGATCAAGGACATCAACCCGCTGGTTGAAGTCGTCATGCTCACCGGCCATGCCAGCATGGAGATCGCCATCCGGGGCATGGAACTCGGGGCCTTCGACTATCTGATGAAGCCCGTGGAATTCGAGGAGCTACTCTACAAGCTTGAAGATGCCTCCGAACGCAAGAAACACCACGAGGACCGTATCGCGGCCAAGGCGGGCAGTTCTTGATTTCCCGGCCCGGTTTCCCCACGCGTCTCCCCCTGAACCCTGCGACCCTGACCTAGGCTATCTGCAAAGGACGACATCTCATGGGCCTGTTTGACTGGCTGCGGTTCCGCAAAAAGGAAAAGACCCCCGAAGAGCGGGCCGAGATGCGCCGCGTCTTCGCCACCCGCTACGACCATTTCCGTCTGCTTATCCAGGCCAACACCCGCGCTCACGAACTCATGGGCGAGCTGGAGGAAGCCCTGCGCGGCTTCACTCCCTACGGCATGCATTTCGTGCGTACCCTGTGTACGCGCATCTCCACATCCATCTATCAGATGGTTCGCCACCTGGGCGAGCTGGAGACCCAGGGCCACAAGGAGCTGGTCGCGGCCCTGCAGGCCATCAACGAGCGGATCATGGAGGAGCTGGAGCCCGAGAACCACATCGTGAGTGGCCAGCCGGTCATCGATCTGGCCGAGGTCAACCGAGACCACGCCGACTTGTGCGGCCCCAAAATGGCCATGCTCGGCGAAGCCGGAGCCAGCCTGGGCCTGAGCATCCCGTCCGGTTTTGTCATCACTGTGGCCGCCTATCACCGTTTCGCCCAAAGCCAGGGGCTCGGCGCGGAGATCGACCGGCTCATCCAGACCATGGGGGGCAACGACCGCGAGTCCGTGTTCCAGGCCTCGTCGAGCATCATGCAATTGGTCATGGAGAGTCGTCTGCCCGACGACCTTGCCGCGACTATCCTGGACGCCTACGACCGCTTGGCGGCCAGGCTGGGCGCGCCGCCGGATCTGGCCGTGCGCTCCAGTGCCCTGGGTGAGGATATCGAGGGATCCTCCTTTGCCGGACAGTACCGGTCCGTGCTCAATGTGGATCGCGCTTCGCTGCTCGATGCCTACAAGGAGGTGGTCGCTTCCAAGTACTCCCGCCAGGCCATGGCCTATCGCCTGAGCCACGGCATCCGCGACGACGACGTGGTCATGTCCGTGGGCTGCATGACCATGGTTCGGGCCGTGGCGGGCGGCGTGGCCTACTCCGGCAACCCGGTGAACGTGCGCGACGACCGCGTGTCCATCAGTTCGGTCTGGGGCCTGCCCAAGCCCGTGGTGGACGGCACCGTCGGGACCGATGAGTTCATGGTCGCCCGCGATCCCCTGCGTGTGGAGGAGATCAATGTGGCCGACAAGACCGACATGTACGTGTGCAGCGAGGTCGAGGGCGTCTGCCGCGAGGAATTGGCCGGGGACAAGGGGGCGCAGCCTTCCCTGACCGAGGAGCAGGCCCTGCTCGTGGCCCGCGAGACCGTGCGCATCGAGGAACATTTCGGCACGCCCCAGGATATCGAGTGGGCCATGACGGGGGACGGCGTTTTCCATCTCCTCCAGTGCCGTCCGCTTATGCGCGTGGCCTCGGGCGAGAGCGAGACCGTCGTCGCCAATCTGCCCGAGCCCGTGCTCAAGGGCGGCAAGACCGCCAGCCCGGGCGTGGGCGTCGGCCCGGCCTTCACCGTGCGCAAGGATGTGGACGCCTTGAGTTTTCCGGACGGGGGCGTGATGATCCTGCGCCAGGCCCTGCCCAGCCGGGCGGCGCTGCTCGATCGCGCCAGCGCACTCATTTCCGAGCAGGGCGGCATGGCCGGGCATCTGGCCAACGTGGCCCGCGAATTCGGTGTCCCGGCTCTGTTCGGAGTCAAGGACGCGGTGGGTCGCTTCGAGAACGGCCGCATCCTGACCGTGGACGCCGAGGGCCGCGCCGTATACGACGGCGCCGTGGAAGCCCTGCTCCAGGACCACCCCCGGCAGCGGATCATGCGCGGCAGCCCCGTCCAGGCCGCCCTGCGCAAAGCCGCCCGCCATATCGTCCGCCTGAACCTGACCAATCCGGAATCCCCGGAATTCAAGCCCTCCAACTGCCGGACCTTGCATGACGTCATGCGCTATTGCCACGAACGGGCCGTGAACGTCATGTTCGAATTCGGCACCCACGACGACTACATCGAGGCCGCCAGTCGCCAACTCATCTGCGATGTGCCCAAGCAGTTCTGGATCCTGAACCTGGACGACGGTTTCTCCCCCGAGGGACTGGCGCGCAAGGATCGCTGCATCCTCCTCGAACATATCGTTTCCTATCCCATGCGCATGCTCTGGGAAGGCATGCAGGCCGTGCCTTGGGAAGGGCCGCCGCCGGTCCACGGCCGGGGGCTCATGTCGGTCATGTTCGAGGCGACCATGAATCCGGATCTGGTGCCGTCCACCGGCACCCGCTACACCCAGAAGAACTATTTCATGGTTTCGAAGAACTATTGCTCGCTCCAATCCCGTTTCGGTTTCCATTTCTGCGGCGTCGAGGCCTTGGTGGGCGAGCGGGTCAGCGAGAATTATGCTTCCTTCCAGTTCAAGGGCGGGGCCGCCAACATGGAACGGCGCATCCGCCGCGCCCGTTTCGTGGGCGACTTGCTCGAAATGTTCGACTTCCGCGTCCGCGTCCGCCAGGACAACATGTTCGCCCGGGTCGAAGGGCTGGACCACGACACCATGGGCCACCGCCTCAAGATCATCGGCTACCTCATCACCCATACCCGCCAGCTCGACATGATCATGTCCGACGAATCTGCCGTGGCCCGCCGCCGCAAACGCTTCCTCGATGACTTCAAGATGTTCGATTCCCCGGAGGGCGCCAAAGAGTGAGACCCGGGGGCAGGTAACCGTCTTTCCCCAAAGCAAACGAACCGAGAAGCAAAGCCACCCCCTAGACCCGATAAAAAATAAGGCGGCCCCCGTTAGGGAGCCGCCTTCATTTTTTCGGGGTCTTGATCCTTACTTAACGTGGCATTCGCCGCAAGCGACCGGGCCCTTGCCTTCCTTCTTGTGGCAGCCTTGGCACTGGAGGTGGTAGGCGCGCATGAGCGGGGTGCCGCCGTCGTCGCGCTTCTCGGCGTGACAGGAGCTGCACGGCTCGCCCTCGGAGGATTCCTCAAGGTTCTGCGTGCCGTCGTCGTTCTTGGAGTGGTGGCAGATGACGCAGTCGTCCAGGCCAGCCTTTTCATTGTGCTGGTCGTGGACGAAGGGCACCTGGGGACGTTTCAGCTTGGCGAAGCCGTCCGTCGGGACCACGGTCATGTCGTCCTGGGAAAAGGCCGTGGGGGCCATGTAGACGATGACGAGCAACATGACGGTGACCATGGAGGCCGCGAGCATGAAGGTATTCTTTTTGTGCATGGCGTCCTCCCTAGACTTCCGGTTTTTCCATCAGTTCGTAGATGATGTCGCTGATGAACTTGCCGTGCATCTTGAGATCATAATAACCGATGATGTCTTCAATGCCGCCGTGGCAGTTGTGGCAGGGGATAACCACATCGTGCACGCCGGTCGCCTTGAGCTGTTCCGCCTTGACGCGGTTGCCGGTCATGCGGGTGTTCTTGAACGGCGGCCCGCAGTTGATGACGCCGCCGCCCGCGCAGCAGCAGTAGTTGTGCTCGCGGTTGGGGGTCATCTCGACCACTTCCTTGCACAGGAAGTGGACCACGTCGCGGAGTTTGTCCATGAGGCCCCGGCCACGGATGATGTTGCAGGGGTCCTGGATGGTCACCGGGTTCTCGTACTGGTGGGTGATCTTGATTTTGCCCTCGTTGATCAGTTCCCAGTAGAAGTCGATGGCATGGATGACCGGGACCGGCATGGCCTTGTGGCCGAGCCAGCGGTTGCCCATGTCGTAGACCGAGCGGAAGGCGTGGCCACACTCGCCCATGACGATGCGCTTGACCCGCAGCTTCTGCGCGGACTCATAGTGGGCGCGCTTGAGGCGGCCCATGTTTTCATAGTCGCCCACGAACATGCACATGTCCGAGTTGTCCCAGCCCGGGTGGGAGGGCATGGTCCAGTCCACGCCGGCGGCGTTCATGATGGCCGCGGCCTGGTAGATGAGCTGGGTCCGGAACTTGGGTTCCGGGGCGATGACCGAGTAGTAGATGTCGGCCCCTTCCTTGTCGAGCGGGATGCGCAGGTCCGGGAACTCGTCGCGGGCCTCGTCCTCCTGCCACTGCAGGGAGTCGATCCACTCGTCGTCCTTGACCCACATCTGGTTCATGGTCGAGGCGTGGGAATGGGCGGTGTCGCGGATGTACTGCGGGACCACGTCCAGCAAATAGCAGATGCGGCGCACCTGGGACATGATGTAGCCGGTGTCGATGCCGATGGGACAGTAGTGGGCGCACCGCTTGCAGAGGTTGCATTCGGTGTAGGCCATCTGGGCCATTTCGTAGATGCGCTGGGGCGAGACCTTGCCCTTTTTGTCCATCAGTTCGTACATGGTCTCGGTGGCCTTGTTCACGGGCGAATAGCTCGGATCGGCGTCGTGGGACATGTAGTAGTGGCAGCCCTGGGAGCAGAGGCCGCACCGCATGCACGTCTCCTTGTACGCCCGGAGTTTGGCACCGGTTTCACCTTTGAGCATCCGGGTGACCACTTTCTCGATTTTCTCGGTGGTCAGCGCGGCGACGCCGGATTCGAGCCCGACGTCGGATATGATTCTGTCAGCAATGTGACTCATTATTCGTACCTCGCGTTACGGTAATGGTTTGGCCTACCAGTCGTGGGCATGGCGAACGCCGCCGAACTCGGAACCCATGTACGCCCTGGTGAACAGGACGAACAGCGCGTGACTCAGGCGGGTGAACGGGATCAGGGCGATCAGCAGTTCCCCGGAGAGCACGTGCAGGGTGGTCATGAGCAGAACCGGGCCCACCTGGTGGTAGGCCAGGACGCCGGTGATGAACGGCAGGGCCACGAGGACCAGGGCAAACCAATCCTGGCAACGGGTGACGCCTTTGACGTGCGGCAGCGCGAGGCGGCGGTACGCGAAGACGGCGCAGCCGGCCAGGGCCACGAAGCTTACGATGTCGCCGAACTGCGAGGGCAGGCTCGGCAGGCTGATGCCGAAGGCGGTGTCCCACATGACTACGTGCGCACCCAGGAATACGGCCACCAGCAGGAAGCAGATGTGGAAGATGAAGGTGGTCACGGTCATCAGGGGGTCGGATTTCCAGCCCATGGACTTGAACGGGATCATCCAGACCAGGATGGAGCGGAGCCCGTAGTACCAGCTCATGTAGGCGATGGAGGAGACGTCCTTGGCTCTGGCCTCGGCGTACATGCTGATCAGTCGGTAGAGACCGCCCAGGATGAAGAAACCGAAGGCGATCCAGGCGAGGGGGCCGGTGACGAAGACATAGAATTCAGTCATAGCTGCTCCCCCTTTAGAAGTTGCACACTTCCGCGACGATGCGGACGTAGCTGTTGTTCTCGATGGCGCGGATGAGCACCTTGGTGCCATCCTCGTTGAAGATCGGCGGCCACACGGCGTCGAAGTCCCGTTCGAAGGACTTGCCGTTGACCAGGATCCGGAATCTGCCGTTCTTTTCCACCTTGGCGGCCACGTTCTTGGAGTCCGCGGAGAAGACCGCGGGCCAGGCCATGTCGTAGGTGCCGGACCAGGGAGTGCCGTCCACCACGATGCGGAAGTCTTCGTTGCAGTTGGAGGCCAGGATGGCGGCGCGCTGGCCGTCGGGGCTGACCACCAGGTCGGACACGGTGGGCCAGGTCTCGTTCCAGGCGGCGTTGTTCACGCAGGCGGTGAACTGGCCGTAGCTGGTGGCCACCACGGCCCACAGATCCTCGCCGGAGGGAGAGTACTGGAGGTAAAAACACTGGACGTAACGGGGTTCCCAAAGGATCTTGCCGTCCTTGGCCACGCCCCACTTGCCCGCCACGCGGACCGGGGCGACCACGCCGCCGTCCTTGGGACAGAAGACCGGTTCCCAAACCTGGGTGTAGGTCTCGTCCCAGGGTTTGTCGTCCACTACGATGGTGTGGGCGTAGACCGTGGTCCGGCAGGTGGCCGCCAGGGAGTCGCCCGCATCGTTGAAGACCGGGTTCCAGATGTTGACGTAGCGGCCCTTCCAGGCCTCGCCGTCCACGGCCACGGTGTACGCGCCGCGCTTGAATCCATCAAGGTCGGCGGCGGCCATGCTTTCGGCCTGGACCACTGCGGCGGTGTGCGCCCCATCCTTGGTGAAGGCGGGCATGGTGGCGTTTTCATAAAGGTTTTCCCACGGCTCGCCATTGACGGACATACCGTACCGCTCCATGGACTTGTACATGGTAGCGATGGACGAGCCGTCCTCGCTGAACATGGTGTCCCAGATGTAGTCGGTGGTTTCGCCCATGGTCTCGCCGTCGGCCACCAGGACCCATTCCATGTCCTGCTGGCAAATGGCGGCTAAGCGGCCGTCCGGGGAGAATTTCGGATACCAGATCTTTTCGAACGTGGCGTCCCAGACCGAATCGTTGGTTCGAACGGAGAATTCGCCGTCGCCCACCTTGACGATGGCGACGATGGTCTCGCCGTCAGGCGAGACATACGGCTCTTCCTGCCATTCGTGTCCTTCGAGAGGGGAGAGGGATTTAACGACCGTTTTTTGGCCGGGTTCCCAATCCCAAGAGGAGATTTTTCCCATAGCACCCCCTTGTGTTGTGACACCGCCCCCCGAGGGAGCGGCAGAAAATTCATCCCGCGCGTTGGTGGCGGGACCGTTCATTCAACGTGGGGGTCGCGTTTCGTCGTCGTTCTCTTCGTCCCGGCACGTCGTCGGATTGCAGCCATCCGCCGGGCCCACTGTGCGCGGCCCGGGGTGTGTCTGAATCCGAGGGACGGTCGTTGCGCGGGCGGCGGGGCCCGTTTCCGAACGGCCTGCCCGGGTGGCCGGGCATGGCGATTGCGACTCCCAGGGATTCGAGGCGGTCCGACGGCCCGCGCCGTCCGAACCCGGCAGTGCATCCCTTCCCAAAGTGCACCCTCGATTCCGTTGCTGATATCAGCTAAGGTCCCGGACCTGAGGCACAATTGGGCAAGGAATATCCATACATTCCAGTATATTCCTTGTCGCCCGCAACAGCTTGGCCTGAGACAGAGCTATGTATAAGCATATGGCAAGAAAATAGTCCATTCTTTTCAGAGTTAAATGGATATTCCAGACCGAACGGGTTCGTTATTTCCAGGTAAAATGCTTAGAAAGTGCCCGGATTTGGCCGCGCGGCGCGGTTGAAGGCAAAAAACCTCCGTTGGAGGGAGGTTTTGGGCAGGTTGAGGAGAGGACGCCGACCGCGATCGGCCGACGTCCTCGGGTGGGTATTTGCGGTTTCGGGCGGGTCAGCTCCGGCTGGAGTCGAGCATGAGGCGGCTGATGCGCAGGAGGCAGTCCGAGCCGTCGGCGTCGGGGGCCACGGCCACGGTGTTGATGAATCGCGCCTGGACGTTGCCCGTGCTGTCCACGCTCTCGATGAAGAAAGCGCCGAGTTCGTAGACGCGGATGACGTTGCGGCCGCCGGTGGGCGGGTAGCGCGGGTCGTAGAAGGAAATGATGACCACGCGCGGGCTGTCCATGGGATCGCTGAAGGCGCTGCCCCGGATGGCGTGGGCCGAGTCGTCCCAGGCGGCGTAGGGGTCCTGGCCGATGAGGGCGTCGGCCCCGGACTTCACCGGACCGGCGGAGTTGCCGGGTTCGATGAGCAGTTCGTCGTCCGGAGCCACGGTTGCGTAGCTGTTGGACCCGGTGCATCCCTCGATGTTTTCCTTGACCATGGCCGCGCCGGTGATCGGATCGCCCTTGTTGACGGGAGGCAGGTCCACCAGGTTGTACTGGCCGGGCGCGATGGCCAGGCTTGGGTCGCCGGGCTTGATAACGATCTGCGTGCCCACGTCGTCCTGCGTGTAGCCGAGGACGGTCACGGACGCCAGTTCCTGGGGGCTTTCCACGTCCAGGGTTCCGTTTTGATAATACTTGGTGCCCGGGGCGGCGTTGTCGTCCCATTCGAATTTGGTGGGCACCACGAAGGGCTTGGAGCACTTGCTCGAACACATGCCCGCCAGTCCGGCCCGGGAGGTCACGCGGATGTCCATGGCGGGCTTGCCCACGGCCTTGCCGAAATACAGGGGAAAGGGATTCTCGCGCCGGGCTGTCAGGGAGATGGTCAGTTCCACCTGGTTGGGGTTTTCCTCGTCGGGCACGCCGTCGCGCAGGAAGACGATGTCCGCGTCGGTGATGGCGACCCCGGGCGTATCGGCGTCGGTCAGGTTCCGGGTGGCGTAGCTGGTCACGATGAGGCGCAACTTCTCCACGTCCCGGCCTTTGGCCAGCAGGGAGTTGGCCCCGGCCAGGGCCCCGGCGTCAGCCGCGGTCTGCAAGGCGCTGCGTTTGAGATAGGCCCGGCCCAGGTCCACGGCCAGGGCGGTCAACCCCATAAGGGCGGCCATGCACAGGCTGACCATCACCGTGGCGAAGCCGCTTTCGTCGTTCAGAGGGCGGAAATCCTTGCGCATGGCGGTCACTCCATCTTGGCGCGGGCGACCGCAGTCAGCCCCTCGGGGATGAGACGTCCCCAGGGGTACACGGTCCCGTCCGCGACGTTGTAGCTCAGGGAGACCGAGACTTCTCGTCCCAGTTCCCGGTCTTCGGGGCCGACCGCCACGGACACGATCAGGTCCTCCGTGGACAGTCCCTCGGCCGCCACGAAGGAGAGGACGGTCCGGGTTGGGTCGTTGCCCCGCGAGGCCAGGATCGCGCCCTCGCGGGCGGCCCGGGTCAGGACCTGGTTCATGTCGATCATTCGGGCCGCGTCCCATATGCCCGCCAGGAGCGGGGCCAGGAGCAGGGCCATGAGCAGGGCGAACTCCATGACCGCGCTGCCCCGCCGGGTGTCGTCGTTTCTGTGCATGGGTCACCTCTCGTGGGTCATGACCGCAGTGGCCGCCAACAGGCTGCACCGGTCGCTCATGGACGGGATCAGATTGTCGAGAATCAGGAACTCGAAGGGTACGGACACGGTCACGTCAACGGGCCGGGATGGTTCGCGCGTGCCCACTTCCACCGAGGACGCCTGGTTGATGCCGCCGGAGGACAGTTCCCGTTCGACCACGTGCCGGATCTGTTCGAGGCTTGTTTCGGCGAGCACGGCCATGCGTGCACCCTCAAAGGCTGCGTCCCGGACCACGCCTTGGGTCCAGAACAGCCGGGCCATGTCCATCAAGCCCATCAGGAGCAACAGGAAGATCGGCAGGAGCATGGCCGCCTCCACGGTGACCATGCCGCGCCGCGCCTTCCCGCGCATCGTATTTCGTCTTGTCATGGCTTCCTCCGAATGCGGTATGTGTATTATACCTAGCAAGTGACATGCCAATAAAATTAGCGATGGAAAGTTTGTAACATGCTGTTTTTGAAGGAATAAAAAATGTGACCAAAAGCGGATTCCCGTCGTATGCCGCGCGGGCCGTCCACTGGCGGTGGAGTAAAACGTTTCTGTTCTATCCATGAATAATAGATCGAAAAACTATTTTGTTTTTCTTTTGATGGATTCACTCAGCAAATGGGATCGGACGTGAAAAAGGGCGGCCCCTGGGTTGGGACCGCCCTTGCGGATGCGGAGTCCGGGGGGGATTAGAATCGTTCGAAGGCGTCGTCACTTTCGTCCATATCTATATCCAGACCGTGCCCGGGGGCGGCGGCCTTGCCGTTGCCGGTCGCCTTGGGCAGGGCGGCCGGGGCGGGCTTTGACTTGGCCGGTCCGAGCTTGGCCTTGGCCGGTCCTGCGGGCAGGGCGCCGGCGGAGCCGTGTCCGAGGTTGAAGAAGGTCATGGTTGTTTCGAGCTCCACGGCGTGGGAGGACAGTTGCTCGGCGGTGGAAGCGATTTCCTCCGAGGCGCTGGCGTTGGTCTGGACCACGGAGTCCAATTGCTGCAAGGCGCTGTTGATCTCGGAGGCCCCCGCGTTCTGCTCGTTGCTGGCGGCGGATATCTCTTGAATAAGTTCGGCTGTTTCCTCAATGTTTGGGACGATGGCGTCGAGCATTTTCCCGGCCCGGGCAGCCACTTCCACGCTGGAGGTGGAGAGTTCGCCGATCTCGGCGGCGGCGGTGCCGCTGCGTTCGGCCAGCTTGCGCACCTCGGCCGCGACCACGGCGAAGCCCTTCCCCTGTTCGCCCGCCCGAGCGGCCTCGATGGCCGCATTGAGCGCCAGCAGGTTGGTCTGCCGGGCGATTTCCTCAATGATGGAGATCTTCTCGGCGATCTGGGTCATGGCCGTCACGGTCTGGCGCACGGCCTCGCCGCCCTTGCGGGCTTCCTGGGCGGTGCGCACGGCGATTTCTCCGGTCTTGGCGGAACTCTCGGAGTTCTGGCTGATGCTTGAGGACATCTCCTCCATGGAAGCCGAGACTTCTTCCACAGCGGCCGCCTGTTCGGTGGCGCCCTGGCTCATGGACTGGGAGGACCCGGCCAGTTCCTCGGAGATGGAGGCCACATTGGAGGCGGATGCCTGGACGTCCAGGACGATGGTCCGGAGTTTTACGATCATCGCGCTGATGGCCTTGGCCAACTGGCCTATCTCGTCGTTGCGGTCGGCGTCCAGATGCACGGTGAAATCGCCTGCGGCCAGGGATTCGGCCACTCGGGCGGCGTGCTTCATGACGGCGGCCATCCGGGAGGAGAAGACCAGGGTCAGGATTATCGAGGCCAGGATGAACAGGATCGAGATGATCACGTAGGTCCAAATGGTCCGCTCGACCACCGCGCCGAGCTCGGTCATGCGCGCCTCGACGCGGGCCATTTCAGCCTGGCCGAGACGGTCGATGGAGGAGCGCATGGCCGAGAAAGTTTCCTCGCTCTTGGCAAGCAGGGTGATTCGGTTGAGATTTTTGTCGGCGTTGGCGGTGGACAGATCGACCACCTTCCGGCTGTGCTCGGCCCAGGTATCGAGCCGGGCCACGAAATCCTCGTTGAGCCGCTGTCCCTCGGTCCCGAGGAGTACAGCGCCCTTGGTGACGCGGTCGCGGGTCTGCTCCAGGTTTTCGTTGAAGGAGTCGGCCCATTTCCTGATCGCCTCAGGTTTGATGCTGCGGATGACCAGGAGTTGGGCCACGTAGGCCTGGTAGGCGTCGCGGTCGGCATTGAGGATCAACGAGAGGGCTTCCTCGGTCTGCAGCCGAGCGGTTTCGGGCAACAAGGCGTTCTTCAGCCGGGTATCGGCGATTTCGCCGAGCTGGTTGATGACCTCCCGCATGGCGTCGAAGGAGGCCAAGGCCGCATTTTCCGCTTCGTCCCGGGCCAGTTTGGCCGTCAGGGTGTCGGCGGTCAGGGTGAGGATGTCCGTGTTGGTCTTTTGCCAGGTCTGGAAATCGTTTTTGAAATTGGTGAAGTCGCCGCCCATGTCCGGGGTGAAGTTTTCAGCCGGGCCGGAGATCCGGTCCCAGGTCTGCTGCATGTTTTCGGCACAGTCCGTCTTGTCCTTGCTCAAGGCTTCGGGAGAAGCCGCTTTTTCAGCGCGTACGACCGCAGTCTGGGCTTGGTAGGCATCTCGATCGGCGTCGATCATGGTTGCCCGGTCCAAGTGTAGGCCATTGACTGAAATCATGTTCGAGTCGAGGATACTGAAGCTGGTCAACCCCACGGCGAAGATGATCAGGATGGCCGACACCGGCAGGCCGGTGATCAATAACAGTTTCCATTTGATGCCCATTTTGTTCCCCTCCAAAGTTCCGATCCGGGCAAGAGGCCCGATTTTATGTGAGCGTATAATGTTTTTGGTCTCAGAGGCTATTAGAAAGTTATAGAATATGTAATGGAGGGCATTGCGGAGGGCGGACCGGGCATTTGGTGTTATTATCATGCTCCGGTGGTTGGAAAAAGAACGAAAAATGCGTATTGTTCAAATGAGAAATCCAATTGCAACCATTAGCTTGAATCACAGAGGACGACATGAAGAAATTACTGGCTGTATTGACCATCGTATGCTGTTTCGGCGTGACCGCCGCCTTTGCCGCGGACGGCGGGGCACTATATCAGAAACGGTGCGCCAATTGTCATCGCGACGGCAGCGAATCCTCCAAGGCGGGCGGCGACGTGGTCCTGAAGGGCCAGTCCGTCCAGGAAATCGAGATGAAGCTTACGGGGTATAAGGACGGCACCTACGGCGGGGCCAAGAAGAAAACCATGGAACGCATGGTCGGCAAGCTCTCGCCGGACGAGATCAAGGCCCTGGCCGGCTATATCGGTTCTCTCTAGGCGGGCCGATGCGCATACTGATCTTGACGCTCCTGTCCGCCGCCCTGCTGGCCGCCCCTTGTGGGGCGACCGGCGGGGCCGACGGCGTGGATGGCGTCCCGGCGCGGTCCATGGATCAGCCGGGACTGAGCATGGACGGGCACGCCATGGACGGGCATGCCATGGACGGGCATGCCATGGACGGGACGGATATGCCCGGCACATCCCCGGATGCGGTCCACGACCATGCCGCGATGATGGCGGAGGCCGAAAAGGCCGACGTCCCGGTGGGCATCGAGGAACACCTCGGGGCGCAACTTCCGGACGTGCCTTTCATCGACTCCGAGGGCAACCGGGTGACGCTGCTCGAATTGGCCGACGCGCCGCTTCTGCTGCTGCCCATCTACTACCGCTGCCCGGATGTGTGCAGCCTGCTCCAAAGCTCGGTGGCCTCCATCCTGCCTGAGGTCAAGCTTACGCCCGGCAAGGAACTCAAGGTAGTCTCCCTGAGCTTCGATCCCCATGAGACCGCCAAAGACGCGGCCCGGGCCAAGCGCAACTACACGGCCATCGCGGGCGAGGCTTTCCCGGCCGAATACTGGCGCTTTCTAACCGGCAACGCGGCGTCCATCGACGCCACTCTGGGCGCCCTGGGCTATACCGTGCGGAAGCAGGGCGGGCTGTGGGCCCACCCGGTGGCGGCCATCGCGGTTGCGCCCGGCGGCAAGGTGGTCCGCTATCTGTACGGCTCCAGTTTCCTGCCCTTCGACATCACCATGGCCGGGGCCGAGGCGGCCCAGGGCAAGACCGGGCTGTCCGTGAAGCGACTGCTTTCGTTCTGCTACAATTACGATCCCCAGGGACGGCGCTACGTCTTCGACATCCTGCGCGTGTCCGGGTTCACCATCGTCGGGTTCGTGGCCATCTTCCTGGCCTGGCTGTTGCTCGGCGGCAAGAAAAGGAAGGGGCGCTAGATGACGACGGACGCGGTCAACGCGGGCTTCATGGCCCCGGGCGGCAAGTCCTGGCTCCGCGAATGGCTGTTCACCGTGGACCACAAGCGCATCGGTATGCTCTACCTGTGGTGCATCACGGCCTTTTTCGTGGTCGGCGTGTTCCTCGGGCTGCTCCTCCGACTGGAGCTCTTCTGGCCGGGTAGGGATTTTATTGGCCAACAGACCTACAACGCGGTCTTCACCCTGCACGGAGTGATCATGATCTTCATCGTGGTCATCCCGTCCATCCCGGCGGCCTTCGGGAATATCTTCCTGCCCCTGCAACTGGGGGCCGAGGACGTGGCCTTCCCCAAGCTGAACATGTTTTCCTTCTGGCTCTACGTCATCGGCGGGGCCACGGCGCTGGCCTCGCTGTTCTCCGGCGGGGGCGCGCCCGACACGGGCTGGACCTTCTACGTGCCGTTTTCGGCCGTGACCACCACCAACGTGTCCGTGGCTGTGGCCGGGGTGTTCATCCTCGGCTTCTCGTCCATCCTCACGGGACTGAATTTCATCGTCACCATCCACCGGCTGCGCGCGCCGGGGCTGACCTGGACCCGGCTGACGCTGTTCGCCTGGGCCCTGTACGCCACGGCCTGGATCCAGGTCCTGGCCACGCCCATCCTGTCCATCACCGTGATCCTGATTATCGTCGAGCGGCTGCTCGGCATGGGCATCTTCGATCCGGCGCGGGGCGGGGACCCGATCCTCTACCAACATCTGTTCTGGATCTATTCCCACCCGGCGGTCTACATCATGATCCTGCCCGCCATGGGCGTCGTCTCGGACATCATCCCGGTTTTCTGCCGCAAGTCCATCTTCGGCTACAAGACCATTGTGGGGTCGTCCCTGGCCATCGCCTTCGCGGGCTCGCTGGTCTGGGCGCACCACATGTTTGTGTCCGGCATGTCCGACACGGCGGTCATGGTCTTTTCGTTTTTGACTTTCATTGTGGCCGTGCCCTCGGCGGTCAAGGTCTTCAACTGGCTGTCCACCATGTACAAGGGGTCCATCCGGCTGGAGCCGCCGCTGGTCTTCGCGCTCGGCTTCATCTTCCTCTTCGCCATGGGCGGCATCACCGGCCTGGTCCTGGGGAGCGCGGGGACGGACATGCACGTCCACGACACCTATTTCGTGGTCGGCCATTTCCACTACGTCATTTTCGGCGGCACCGGGTTCGGCATGTTCGCGGCCATCCATTACTGGTTCCCCAAGATGTACGGCCGGATGTACAATCGCAGGATGGCGACCACGGCGGCTTTGATCCTGATCGTCGGCCTGAACGGGCTGTATTTCCCCATGTACCTGCTCGGGCTGGAGGGCATGCCCCGGCGCTACTACGACTACCTGCCGCAGTTCACTTCCCTGCATCAATTGTCGACCTACGGCTCGTGGATTACTTTCGCCGGACTGGCGCTCATGCTCTACAACCTGATCCACTCGCGCTACCGGGGGGCGCCCGTGGGCCGCAACCCGTGGAAAGCGGCCACCCTGGAATGGACCCTGCCTTCCCCGCCCCCCACACACAACTTCGACACCGAGCCGGTGGTCACCCACGGGCCTTACGACTTCAGCGAAGTGAGGGATGATGACGGAGCATAGGGACTACCTCGGCGCCAAGATGGGCATGTGGATCTTTCTGTTCACGGAGATCCTGCTCTTCGGCGGCCTGTTCGTGCTCTATTCGGTGACGCTCGGCCGCTATCCAACGGAGTTTCACGAGGCGAGCAAGCTTTTGGACGTGACCATGGGGACCACCAACACCATGGTCCTGATTACCTCCAGCCTGTTCGCCGCCCTGTCCGTGGTCGGGTTGCGCAAGGGCAGCCGCAAGGTCGCCAAGACGTGTATTTTCCTGACCCTGACCCTGGCCTGCTGTTTCTTGGTCATCAAGTACTTCGAATGGTCGCACAAGATTCACGCGGGCATCTATCCCGGCGGCGGGACGCTGACCCAGTGGGAGCCCGGCAAGCAGGCTTTTTTCTCGCTCTATTACACCATGACCGGGCTGCACGGCCTGCACGTGATCCTCGGCATGGGTGTGTTTTTGTGGGTCTGGACCCGGATCGCGGTCGGGACCTGCACCCCGGAGCATTTCGTGGCCCTGGAAAACGCGGGATTGTACTGGCATCTGGTGGACCTCATCTGGATCTACCTCTTTCCGCTCTATTACCTCATTACCTAGGCGGAGGCGGCATGAACGAGAACGAACGGACGAAACATCACGATCCCGGCTACGGCCTGTTTATCGCGGTCTGGGCCGCGCTCATGGCCCTGACGGCCGTCACCGTGGAGGTCTCCACCATCCACCTCGGTTTTTTGAACGTGGTCGTGGCCATGGCCATCGCCTCGGTCAAGGCGTCCCTGGTGGTCTTCTTCTTCATGCACCTCAAATACGAGAACCGGACGCTCAAGACCATGGTCCTGGTGGCCTTCGTCATCTTGGCCATATTCATCGGATTCACCTTTTTCGATACGGCGAACAGGTAGACCATGTATCCGCAGATATTCACCGCCGCCAAGGGAGTGGATCAGGCCTTTTTGATCATCCTCGGATTCGCCGTGTTCGTCCTGGTGGCCGTGACCGTGGCCATGGTCTACTTCCTGTGGCGCTACCATTATACGCGTAATCCCCAGCCCACGGACATCAAGGGGTCCGTGGTCCTGGAAGTCGTCTGGACCGTCCTGCCCACGCTGATCGTACTCGGCCTGTTCTGGACCGGCTGGACCTCGTTCAAGGCCATGCGGGACATACCGGAAGGAGCCATGACCGTGGCCGTGGAAGGGCGCATGTGGTCCTGGCGGTTCACCTACGGCAACGGCAGGACATCCAAGGAGCTGGTCATCCCGGTGGACACACCGGTCAAGCTGGCCCTGACCACCCGCGACGTGATCCATTCCTTCTACGTCCCGGCCATGCGTGTGAAATGGGACCTGGTCCCCGGCATGGACACCGACGCCTGGATACAGTCCGACACCGTGGGCGACTACGACATCTTCTGCGCCGAGTATTGCGGGCTCAAGCACGCGGACATGATCACCATCCTGCGGGTGGTGGACAAGGACGAGTTCGAGACCTGGCTGCGCGACACGGGTACAAGTGGCGAAGATGAGCTGGGGCTTTCCCTGCTTGAGGAGTTCGGCTGCTTCGACTGCCATTCCAAGGATCTGTCCGCCGAAAACGCCCCGAGCCTCCTCGATCTCGGCAGCCGGGAGGAAACCGTGGTCCTGCCTGACGGCACGGAACGGAAAATCCGTCCCGATGCCGCCTACATCCGACAGTCCGTGCGCGACCCGTCCGCCGCCCTGGTCAAGGGGTGGGACGACGGGATGCCGCCCTACGGCGACGAGTTGTCCGACGCCCAACTGGACATCATGGCCGCCTACCTGCTCAAGGGCGGCAAGGCCGCGAACAAGGGCGAGACCCTGGCCGATGAACTCGGTTGTCTGGGGTGCCATTCCACCGACGGTTCCGAGGACGTGGGCCCGACCTTCCTCGGGCTGTACGGTGTCGAGCGCAAGGGCGTGACCGCGGACGGCAAGCCTTACGTTCTCAAGGCGGACGACGGCTATCTGCGCCGGGCCATCACCGATCCCTCGGCCAACGTGCCCGACGGGTTCGACGACGAGATGCCCGCTTTCGACGACCTGGACGAAGCCTCCGTGAATCAACTCGTCGGCTACATCAAGTCCCTGGGCAAGGAGGGCGGGCAATGACGGCGGTCCGTCCCGCGCTGGTCCTTTCCCTGATCCGCCCCAAAGTGAGCCTGGCCGTGGGGGCGGGGAGCCTGTTCGGCGCGCTCTATCACGGCCATCTGTACGGCGGCGTCCTCCTGGGCGAGGCCTGGGCGGCGGCCGTGGGCGCCTTTCTGCTCTGCGGGGGGTGCTCCGCCCTGAATCAGGTCCAGGAGCGGGCGTGCGATGCGCGCATGGCCCGCACCCGCACCCGCCCCCTGGCCTCGGGGCGCATGTCCCCCGGCCGTGGGCGGCTCTGGGCCGGTCTGTTCGGATCGGCCGGCCTGTTGCTCTTTTTCCTGGCCGGGGGGTGGCGGACGCTGTTCGCCGGGCTGCTGATCGTCGCGGTCTACAACGGCCTGTACACGCCGCTGAAGCGGGTCTCACCCATGGCGCTGCTGGCCGGGGGCGTGGCCGGGGCCGCGCCGCCCCTGACCGGCTGGCTGGCTGCCGGAGGGCAGGCGGCGGACCCGCGTATCCTCTGGGTGGCCGTGATTTTCTATCTCTGGCAGGTGCCGCATTTCTGGCTGCTGGCCGAAAAACATCGCGCGGACTACGGCCGGGCCGGGTTCGCCGTGCTCCATCTGCGTCTGGAACCGGCATTCCGCGCCCGGCTTATGGGCGTCTGGGTGGGAGCCTATTTCACGGCGCTGGGCTGTTTCGCCGGATTGGCCGGACCGGCCTCCCTGCGGGCCGTGATTCCGCCCGCCCTGCTTCTGGCCGGGGCGGCGGCCGCCTGGCTGGCCGTCGCGAACCGCCATCGACCCGCCCTGGCGGTCATGCACTGCTCCTTGCCTCTGGGACTGGTCCCGCTCCTTTTCGTCACCACGTAACTCGCCAAGGACGATCATGCTCTGGATTCATCCCCTGCTCCAACTCGTGGCCCTGCTCCTCGGTTGTCACGTCCTGCTTCTGGGCATCAACCGATTCCGCTTCCAACATTTGAAACACAAGTGCGCCTTCGACTGGAAGGGGCACGTCCGGTACGGAAAGATCGTGGCCTGGACCTGGCTGGTCGGGCTGGTGCTGGGGGTGTTCATGGCCGCGCGGAGTTGGGGGACGCTCGGCCTGAGCGGGCCGCATTACACGGTGGGCGTGCTCATGCTGCCTTTGATCCTGGCGGGGTTGGTCACCGGCTTTATCCTGCAAAAGCCGAGCGGCAAGCGGCCCGGCCTGGCGTTGTTCCATGGCGCGGTCAACGTCCTGGCCTTTGTCCTGGCTCTGTACCAGACCTGGTCAGGGGTCGAGACGGTCCGCCTCCTGCTGCTCGGCTAGCTCCGTCTAGTCTTCGAGAAAATAATCCACGCTGGTGACCACCCGGACCTTCTTGATTTCCGGGGTATACTGGTCGCGGTCCTGGAGGGAGAAATACCCCTGGGAAGCGCGCCGGATGCCGCCTACCCGCGAGCCCGAGTCCTCGGCGAACTGCTTGGCCGCGTCCCGGGCGTTGCGCGTGGCCTCGGCGATCATGTCCGGCTTGATCGAGTTCAGGCCGGTGAAGGCGAAGGTGGGACGAAATTCGTAGTCCCGGACCAGAAGCACGCCGCGCGGGACCAGTTCGCCCGCCGCGGACATGGCCTTCTTGACCGTGGCGATGTCGTTCGACCGCACGGTGATGACGGCCTGGGCCGTGTAGCGGTGCGCGGGCCGCTGGTTGGGCGAGTTGTACTGGTTTTCCTGGACCCGGGGGGCCGCGTTCATGATCTCCGCCGCGTCCAGCCCCTGCTCCTTGAGAAAGGCCATGACTTCGCCGCGCGAACGGGCCAGGGCCGCATCCAGGTCGGGCAGGGTGTCGGCGGCCACGCTGAAGCTGATGGGCCACATGGCCAGGTCGGCGGCCACCTCGCGTTCGGCCAGTCCCTTAACCGAGACGTAGCGGTCCATGGCCTTGAAATCCACCAGGGCCGAAGCCAGGACCCAGCAGCCCGCCACGAAGCCGAGGGCCAGGATGATGCCGGTCAAGAGGGAAGGGGCGACAGGTCTGCGTTCCATGATGCGTCCTTGGGTGAAAGGTGAACCGATGTTGAACCGTATCGCGTTCGGTCCGTGCGGGCAAGGTGCTGAAGCGGGCAAGAGAATCGGGCGTTGCCGTTTTTCCCGCCTTTTGGTTATGCTATGTTTTTTATACCTGATTCGAACCGCGACGAGGACGACGACATGAAAACCTTTCTTCTGACCCTGGCCGCCTGCCTGCTCCTCGCCACGGGAGCCCTGGCCTCGGATATTTTCCCCGACGTGGCTCTGGAGGGCAAGATCAGCCCGGAGCAACGCCAGTACCTGGGCGTCCCCAACGGGGACATCCACCTCTCGGACATTGACGCGGATTTTGTGTTCGTGGAGGTATTCAGCATGTACTGTCCCATCTGTCAGCACGATGCGCCGGGAGTGAACGGGATGTTCACCGGGGCCTTGGCCTCGGACAAGGCGGACAAGGTTCGGTTCGTGGGCATCGCGGCGGGCAACACCCCGTTCGAGGTGGCCTTCTTCCGCAAGAAGTTCGACATCCGGTTTCCGCTCTTCGAGGATCCGGATTATACGGCCCACAAGGCCCTGGGCAACGTCGGAACCCCGGCCTACTACCTGATCGACTTGCGCGATCGCAGGCGGACCATCCTTGTCTTCCATGAGGGCGGGATCAAAGACAAGGACGCTTTTCTGAAAAACATGCTGGAATTGATGGGAAAGTAGGAGGAACCATGAAGCGCGTGCTGCTGTTCACCCTGCTGGTTTGGTGTCTCCTGGTCCCGGGCGCCCGGGCCGATCACCTGGAGACCTTCGACCCGGGCCGCCTCAAGCCCACCGATTCGACTCTCAAGGTCAAGGTCGGCGATCCGGCGCCGGATTTCACCCTGCGCGAGATCCGGGGCGGCACGGTCTCCCTGCACGACTATCTGGGCCGCAGGAACGTGGTCCTGTCCTTTGTCCCGGCTGCCTGGACGCCGGTTTGCTCGGATCAATGGCCGGGCTACAACCTGGCCCTGGACATGATCCATGCGCTGGACGCCGAAATCCTGGGCATCAGCGAGGACAACACGCCGTCCCAGGCCATGTGGGCCAAGGCCATGCACGGCCTGGATTTCCCGGTGCTGTCGGACTTCTGGCCCCACGGCAAGGTGGCGGGGGCCCTCGGCGTCCTCCGGGGCGACGGCATGGCCGAACGGGCTATCTTCATTATCGATAAACAGGGCATCATCCGCTACATCGACGTCCATGACATCAACTCGCGGCCCGATCTGGGAGGCATTGTCGCGGAACTGAAAAAGCTCGCCGAGTAACGGCTAGCCCCCGGTCAACGTTTCCTTTTCCTCGTCGAACAATTCGGCCAGCCGGGTGATGCCCAGGGTCTCGAACACGGACCGGAAGTTGCTCGACAGCCCGGCCAGGAAGATGGGCATCCCCGAGTCCTTGTGGTTGCGCAGCAGTTCGGTCAGGCCGGTGATGCCCGCGCCGTTGATGGACGCATTCTTCTCGAAATCAATGAACACCGCTTCCTTGCCCATGGCCACGGCCCGTTCGAAGGCCTCGGTCAGCCGGGGCATGGTTATGGTCGAGACGTTGCCGCGCACGCCGATGACCACGGCCCGGCTCTTTTCTTCGAGGGTCACCTGGCCCTCGGCGTTGCGGGCGATGATCATGCGTTCCCGGGCCCGGGTCAGGGCCTTCTCCAAGGTTTCGCGCTTGAGCGGCTTGTTGATGAAGTCCGTGGCGTCGAGATTCAGGGCCTGGATGGCCAGGTCCATGTCGCCGTGCCCGGTGATGACGATGACCTCGGTCGCAGGGCTGAGCTTCTTGATGGCCTTCAGGGTCTCGATACCGTCCATGACAGGCATCTTGATGTCCGTCAGCACCAGCTCCGGGGACTCCCGCTTGAAAATTTCGACGCCTTCCCGGCCGTTTTCAGCGGTCAGGACCTCATAGCCGTAGGCGGTGAGCAGGAGGGTGAACATCTTCAGGGTGGGCCTTTCGTCGTCTATGACCAGTACTTTGTCGTTCATACCGTGGTCTCTCTCCGGGAGTGGGCGGCCGGGAATTCCATGCGGAAGACCGTGCCCCGCCCCCTGGTGCTGTTGATGCGGATTTCTCCGCTGTAGTCCTTGATGATGCCGTAGGTGATCGCCAGGCCCAGGCCCATGCCTTGGCCCGCTTCCTTGGTGGTGAAAAAGGGTTCGAATATCTTTTGCTGGTCCTTCTCGTCGATGCCGCCGCCCGTGTCCCGAACTTCGATGAACACCCGGCCGTCCAGGTTGCCGGTGCGGATGCTGATCCGCCGATCCCCGCCGCCGTCGGCGGGGGACACGTCGTTGATGGCGTCGCGGGCGTTGGCCACCAGGTTGAAGATGACCTGCTGCAACCGGTTGGAGTGGGCCTGCACGGGTGCGAGATTTTCGGCCAGGTTGAGGTCGAAATGGATGTTGTCCAGTTCGAACTGCCGACGGACCATGGACAGGACCGCCCGGACCGGCTGGTTCAGGTTTACGGATTCCTCCATGAGGTCGGACTTGCGGCCGAAGGAGCGCAGGGTATCGATGATTTCGGCGGCCCGGTCCACCTGGGTGGATATCTCGTTGACCACCTCCTTGAAGTGGTCCTTGGGAATATCCAGGTTCTCCTCTTCCATCATGGACAGGAATTCGCTGCCCACCTTGATGGCGTTGAGCGGCTGATTGATCTCATGAGCCACGCCCGCCGACATTTCGCCCAGGGACTTCATCTTGGCCGCCTGGATGAGCTGGGCGTCCTTCTCGATGAGCCCGGTGATGTCCGTGACCGCGATGATGATGGCCTGCCTGCCCCGGTAGGAGATGGGGCAGGCGTGCATGTTGACGAAGAATGGCTCGCCGCCGTTTTTGTAGTGTAACCGCTTGGGGTAGTAGACGCACCCGCCGCCGCCCTCGGTGAAGAAGTCCAGACAAGCCGCATTGTGCTCGGGCCCGAGGTCCAGGAACGGCATGCCCAGAAGTTCCTCCCGGGGATAACCGTACAGCTCGGTGGCCCGTGGGTTGGCGTCGCGGATGGTCCCGCTGGCGCAGTCCACCACGAAGATGGGGTCCGGCCCGGAGTCGAACAGGGATCGGTATTTTTCCTCGGACTCGCGCAGTCTGCGGCGGTAGAGCTTGATGGACCAGACCATGTTGCGGAAGGAGTCGCCGAGCTGGACGACCTCGTCGCCCTGGTGTTTGCGGTAGAAGGCGCAGTCCGCGCACTTGCGGTGGGTCTCGGCCGGGGTCTGGCCGCTGCGCGACTGGTCGAAGTGCCAGCAGGGCAGATCCGTGTTGGAAAAGGCCGGGCATTGGGACGAATCCCAGTCCTCGCCCGAACCGAGCTTGAGCGGGATGTCGAAGTTGCCCCGGCTGATCTCGTCGGACAGCCTGGTCAGGTCGGACACCGGCTTGGTGATGTACTTGGAGAGCCAGGAAGACAGGATGATGGTGATGACGACCACGGCCGAAATGAAGCCGAGAAAGGCCACGCGCAGCTTGCCCACCAGGGTGTCGATGTGGCGCTTGTTCAGTCCCACGTGAACCGTGCCGATGCGGTACAGCCCTTCGTTGATGGCCGCGGCCAGGTCGTAGACCTCCTGGTTGCCCAGCTCCATGAGCTTGATGGAGTCCGGCTTGCCCGGGGGCAGGGTGTTGCCCCGCAGGTTCTCGGGCAGGGAGTGGGTCAGGGTGTGGGCCAGGATGTGGCCCGCCTGGTCTTCGATGAAGATGTAGGCCACCAGGTCCTTGCGCTGCCTGAGGCGCGCTTCGTCGAAAATGAGGACCAGCAGCTTGGGAATGTCGTTGTCCAGGATGTAGGAGCCGCCGCGCTCGGCCACGGAATGGGCGATGGCGAAGCCGCGCATCTCCAGTTCGTTGGTCAGGGAGGAGACCAGGATATAGCGCGAGACCAGGGCGATAGCCACGGAGATGAACAGGATCGCCGCCAGCATGGAAAAGAGCAGTTTTTCACGCAGGCCGATGCGCGGGAACCGGGAGGACAGCCGTTCGTCGAGGGTCATTTTCCGGTCTCCAGTTCCTTTCGGAATTCGCCCCAGTCCGTGAAGGGGGTGAATTGGCCGTCGCGCAGCTTGGTGAAATGGATGGCGTCCAGCCCCTGCCGGTCATAGGGGCCGTAGGTGATGGTCAGGCCGGGGCCGAGCTTGAAATCCTTGATGGATTCGATGGCCCGGATGAATCCTTCGCGGGTCAGGTCCCGGCCCGCCCGGCGCAGTCCCTCCACCAGTATTTTGGCGTTGAGGAACCCTTCAAGCCCGACGAAGCTGGGGGTGTCGTCCGGGTAGTAGCGGTCCAGCAGCTTGACGTAGTTGGAGGCCGAGTCGTCTTGGTCGTCCGAGGGCACGGGCGGCGGGACCACCTGGGACATGAACACGTGGGCGGGGGAGGTTCTGCCCACGCGCCAGGCCAGTTCCTCGGCGCCGACGAAGGAGACGGTGTAGAAGATCGGGTTGTAGCCCTCTTCCTCGGACAGGTTGATGAATCGGGCGCAGGCCCCGTAAGTGCCGATCATGACCACGGCCTCGGCCCCGGATTTGCGGATGCGGTCCAGTCCGTCCTGGACCTCCAGCGTGCCCCGGATGTAGGAGCCGCGCGCCACGGGTTCCATCTCGAATTTCTTGAGCGCCAGTTCGGTGCCGATGAGGCCGTCGAAGCCGTAGGCGTCGTATTGGTAGAAGACCGCGATCTTGGTCAGGCCGAGGTCCTCGACCATGTGCCGGACCGCCGCCATGGTCTCCTGGTAGTAGGAAGCGCGGATGTTGACGACGTAACGGTTGGGCGGCTGCCTGAGCGCGTTGGCGCCGGTGAACATGCCGATGAGCGGGACGTGGGCGTCCTCCACCAGGGGGAGGGCCTTGAGCGTGGTCGGCGTGCCCACGTAGCAGAACAGGGCGAAGACCTGTTTGTCGATGATGAACCGCTGGGTGTTGGCCAGGCATTGGGGCGGGTCGTAGGAGTCGTCCTCCGCCTCGATGCGGATCGTGCGGCCGTGGACCCCGCCAAGTTCGTTGACGTGGCGGATGTAGGCCCGGGCTCCCTGAATGGTCTGGGTGCCGAGGTAGCCCGCGTGGCCGGACAGGGGCAGGGAGGAACCCAGGATGATTTCGCTGTCCGAAACGCCCGGAGTCCCGACTTCCCGGGCCTTGGTCTTCTCGGACCGGCCACACCCGGCGAGGCTCAGTGCCAGGTAGAGAAGAATGCAGAGGAGAGGGGCGTTCCGCACGGTTCGGCTCCATGTTGGGGTCGGCGACAAGATATTGCCATTACCCGTTACCGCCTCGTCGGCCAAAACACAAGAAAGGGGTATTTCCCCACAATGCAACATCGTTTCGGCCCGGTTGCGCCGGGGAAAAAGACCCCGGCAGTACGCATCTGCCGAGGTCATGGGAAACTCCGTCGGCCCCGGGCCTTGCGGCTGCCGGTCGGTGTGGCCCACGGAGGTGTTCTTGCATGTTGCGGTCGAGAGGGAGAAGCCCCGGCGCGGCGGAAGGCCCGCGCCGGGGTGAGAGGGGGCGCTATGAGGTCATGCGTTTGATCGGGCGGCCCAGGGCGGCCAGGAACCGCTTTCTGGACATGGGCCCTCCCCGGACGCCGGAAGCGTCCGCGGACAGGGACTCGTAATAGCTGTCCGGATCGGTCTGCACCAGGTAGATGACCCGTACCGAATCGGCATCCACCAGCTCCGCATCGGGGTGCTTTTCGGCGGCGAGCGCAAGGCGCTCCTCGGCCAGGGCGAGCATCTCGTCCCGGTCGCCGAAGTTCATGGCCCCGGTCGGGCAGGTCTGCACGCAGGCGGGCAGCCGCCCGGCCTTGACGCGGTCGACGCACATGTCGCACTTGACCACTTGGCCGGTTTCCTCGTTGACGCGGGGGATGTTGTAGGGACAGGCCATGGAGAAGGCGTCCTTGTCCGGCTCGTCGGCGGTCAGCTCGGTGTAGACCACGGCGCCGGTCTCCTGATCATGGATGATGGAACCGGGAATGGTCATGGCATCCAGGCAGGGCGGCTCCACGCAGTGGCGGCATTGTTCCGGGAAGAACAGCCATTGCAGGCCGTTGTCGGTCTCCACCTCTTCGAAGCGGACCAGCTTGAGGGTCGTGCCGGACAGGTCCTTGGGGTTCTGGTGGGAGCCCCAGTTCTCGGTCTTCTCGGCGGGCAGTTTCTTCCATTGCTTGCAGGCAACCTGGCAACCACGGCAGGCCGTACACTTGGTCAGGTCGATGAAGAATGTCTTGCTCATGTCATTCCTCCTTTACGCCTTGCGGACGTTGACCATGAAGGCCTTGGTTTCGGGGATGCCCGTGTTCGGGTCGCCTACGGACGGGGTCAGGATGTTGGCGGAATCGCCGCCGTCCTTGGGCCAGGTCCAGCCGAAGTGCCAGGGCAGGCCCACCTGATGGACCACGGTGCCCTGGATCGTGAACGGCTTGAGGCGCTTGGTCACGATGGCCTTGGCCCAGATGGAGCCGCGCAGGGAGTCCACCATGACCTTTTCGCCGTTCTCAATGCCCCGGAACTCCGCGAGTTCCTCGCTTATTTCCACGAAGACCTGCGGCTCGGCCTCCACCAGCCAGGGCTGGTTGCGGGTCATGACGCCGGTCTGCCAGTGCTCGGTGACGCGGTAAGTGGTGCCCACCAGCGGGTATCTCGGGTCGCACACGGCCTTTTCCTCGGCGTCGAACTTGAGCGCCGTGGGATTGTGCAGGGTGTGCGAGAAGGGATGCGACTTCACCGGGCATTCCAGCGGTTCGTAGTATTCGGGGAACGGCCCGTCGGCCCGGCCGGGGCCGAAGATCTGGCCGAATCCATGCTTGCGCATGATGAAGGCGTACTTGGTCCCGGGGGCCCATCCGCCGTCGGGCACGTCGCCCACCCACTTCTCGCCGTTCCAGGCGATGACCGCCTTCTCCGGATTGAAGGGCTTGCCCTTGAGGTCCACCGAGGCGCGGTTGTAGAGCACGCGGCGGTTGACGGGCCAGCACCAGGAGAAGTTCGGGTACAGGCCGATGTTGGCCTGCTCCGGGGTTTGGGCCAGGTCGCGCCGGGCGGCCATGTTGCCCTTCTCGGTGTAGGAGTGGCAGTACAGCCAGTTGCCCGAGGCGGTCGAGCCGTCGGCCTGCAGGAAGGCGAAGCTGGGAACCTGTTCACCCTTCTTGTACAGCTTGCCCTTGATCTCGACGTCACGGGTGAAGTGGCCGTTGATCAGCTTGGCCGTCTTGTGGGGGTCGAACTCGCCGTCTGTGGCGATGGCGTCCCAGGTCAGGCGAGTGATGGGTTCGGGGTAGACGCCGCCTTCCTTCTCGTACAGGTGGCGGATCTCCTTCATCAGCTCGTACATGAGGTCGCCGTCCGGCTTGAGGCCGTTGGGCGCGTCCGGGCCCTTGTAGCGCCACTGCATCCAGCGGCCGGAGTTGGTGATGGAACCTTCCTTTTCGATGGACACGGCACAGGGCAGGAAGAAGACCTCGGTCTTGATCTTGGAGGGATCCATTCCCGGTCCTTCCCAGAACCATCCGGTTTCGTTGGGGAAGATGTTTACATTCACCAGCCAGTCGAGATTGGCCAGGGCTCTTCTGTTCTTGTTGGCATTGGCGCCCGAACAGGCCGGGTTCATGCCCCAGGCGAGCAGGCCCTTGAACTGGCCCTTTTCCATTTTGTCGAACAGGGTCAGCCAGGAGTATTCCATGACCGAGCCGGAATCCAGGCGCGGCAGGAATTGGTAGGCGTCTTCCGGGGTGTCGTCTTGCCACATGGACTTGATCAGCGAGGTCGAATACTTGGGGAAGTTGCCCCACCAGTTGGCCGATTTGGGATCATGGGAGACCGGGGTGTTGGCCTTGTTGTACGCGGCCAGGTCCGGCTGGGACGCCTTGGGCGTGGACAGGTAGCCGGGCAGGATATGGAACAGCAGGCAGTGGTCCGTGGACCCCTGGACGTTCGATTCGCCGCGCAGGGCGTTGACGCCGCCGCCGGCCACGCCGATGTTGCCCAGCAGAAGCTGGATCATGGCCATGGTGCGGATGTTCTGTACGCCCACGGAGTGCTGGGTCCAGCCCATGGCGTACATGATGGTTCCGGCCTTGTCCGCCTTGCCGGTGGCCGCATAGGTCTCGTACAGCTTGATCAGGTCTTCCTTCTTCATGCCCGAGATGGCGGCGACCTTGTCCATGTCGTAGCGTGCGTAATGCTTCTTGAGCAACTGGTACACGCACTGGGGATCGGTCAGGGTCGGGTCCTTCCGGGGATTGCCCTCGGCGTCCATGGCAAAGGCCCAGGTGGACTTGTCGTAGGACCGGGTGGCTTCGTTGTAGCCGGAGAACAGGCCGTCGTTGAACGAGAACTTGTCGCCGACGATGAAGGAGGCGTTGGTGTAGTCCACCACGTACTCCTTGAAGATCAGGTCGTGATCCAGGATGTACTTGATCATGCCGCCGAGCACGGCGATGTCCGCGCCGGAGCGGATGCCCGCGTAGAAGTCGGCCTTGGCCGAGGTCCTGGTGAAACGGGGATCGACGTGAATCAGGGTGGCGCCGTTTTCCTGCGCCCTGGTCACCCACTTGAAGGAAATGGGGTGGTTTTCGGCAGCGTTGCTGCCCATGATGAGAACACAATTGGAGTTCTGGATGTCAATCCAGTGGTTGGTCATCGCACCGCGTCCGAACGACTCTGCCAGAGCCGCAACAGTCGCGCTGTGTCAGATACGTGCCTGGTGTTCCACATACACCAGGCCGAGGCTGCGGAGCATCGTCTGGTAGGCCCAACACTCCTCGTTATCCAATGCGGCGGAGCCCACGGAGGCGATGCCGTCGCAGCGGTTGACCACCTGGCCCTTTGCGTTTTTTTCGGTCCAGGTCTTGTCGCGGGTTTCCTTGATTCGCTTGGCGATGGTTTCCAGCGCCCAGGACAGGGAGACCTTCTTGAATTTGTTGGAATAGGGGGCCCGGTACAGGACCGAGTCCGGGCGGCGGTCATTTTCGGCTACTTGCCAGATGGACGCGCCCTTGGCGCACAGGGCGCCTTCGTTGATCGGATGGTCGGGGTCGCCTTCGACGTTGACGGCCCGCATGTCCTTGAGAGACGTGTTCACGATCAGGCCGCAGCCCACGGCGCAGTAACAGCATACTGACGTGGTCTGCTTGCTCCACTTCGGGGTCAGGGCCGATACGTGGTCAGGCAGGGTCGCCGCCTTGGCCTTGCATCCGAACCCGAGCCCGCCGAACGCCGTGGCAGTGGCCGCGACGGCGGAGAGCTTGAGGAAGTTTCTCCGGTTGGTGTGCATTCTACCTCCTGTGTTGAGTGCGGGTCAGCGCCCGCGGATCTCGCGGCCGAGCGCCACGAGGAGCTTGTAGCCGCCGGCCGGTACGGCGGGCCCGCGAGAGGCCTTGACGATGTCCGGTTCCGCGCGGTTGGCGTGGAACTCGGGGGCCATCGTTTCGGCCGCCAGGCGAACCTCGGCCGCAGCGAATCCCAGCCCGGAGAAGGGCGGTGGGCTCACGGCGGCTCCAGTCGGCAAATGTTGGTTGTTCATGCGCATGCGCGTACCTCTCCCATTACATCTGTTGTCACCGTTATGCGGCATCTCCGACGAGCGGGCAAAGAAATGGGTCTTGCAGGGTTTCTTACACAGGGAAAAACGTGCTTTTTTTAGCAGAATGGCGCTATTGCTGGATCTACTTTATGTCAAATATGGCATAAATTGATTTCAGCCCCACGGTTTGACACCGGTGAATTCGGGCGAAAAGGCAAGGGCCGGGCGGCGTCCGCCCGTTCGGGCTAGTCGGTGTTGGGCACCAGGGCGCAGAGATAGGCGGCCAGGATTTCGTTCAACGGCTTGTCGCGGTTGTTGAAGCGGAATTCCAACTCCTTCATGTACAGGGGGAAGCGTTGGCAGGAGATGCCCCGGAATTTTTTGATGCGCGACTGGGCGTATTCCCAGAATTCGTCGTGCACGGCGTCGATGTGCGGGGGCTCGTCGTAGCGACGGATGACTTCGTAGGGCAGTGAGTCGTTTCCACAGAACATGAGCGCGTCGTATTCCTTGTAGCGGTCCGTGTAGACCAGGTTGCCCGAGCGGATGAGCTTCAGATGGAAGTTCATGTGGAAGTGGAACAGGGTTTCGGCCTGGAACCCCGGCACCAGGTCGATGAAGACCAGGTCGTCGCGGCGCAGGATGCCGTAGACCGGGATGGTGTCCATGCGCATCTCGCGCGGGCCGCCGGTCAGCCGGTTGCCCTTGAGATAGGAGTCCAGGCCCGTGGCCGGGCTGATCAACTGCCGGGCGTCCAGGGCGTTGGCCAGGATGGCGAAGCGGATGGCGGTCAGGGCCTTGTAGACCGTATTATAGGACAGCCCGAGTTCTTCCTTCATCTGGTGGACCGAGCGTTCTTCCACGAACTGGACGATGAGCCGGAGCCATTCGCCGGGGGTCAGGGCTCCATTGTTGATCCATCGGCCCGAAAAGGGCTGGAAGGTGTACTTGCAGGCCGCGCAGCGCAGCCGCTCGCCGGACAGGCTATAGACTTTGCGATGCCCGCAGCGCGGACAGAAGGGGTCGCCCGTGGGCCAGGCCAGTTCCAGCAGGTAGTCCCTGGCCTTGTCCTCGTCGTGCAGCAGGCACTCGAAGGCGGCGTCGTCATCCGGCGTCGCGATGATCGGCATGATGTGCGAGTTTCTCTGCATGGCGTTCCGTTGCGTTTCGGACATGGGTGCCTCCCGCGGTTAAAACCCCCAGGCGGACAGGGTCGCCCGCCGGTACCCCTGGTTGGCGGCCACGTAGTCCAGGGCCAGGGAATCCAGGTCATCCAGGACCGGGAGCGCCACGCGGTCCAGGTCCCGGAAGTCGATGGTCTTGATGTAGGTCTTGCAGCTCTCGCAGACGTCCACCCGGAAGCCGGGCTCCTCGTCCACGGTGAAGAAGGTCAGTTTCTTCTGGTCGTCCTCGCCGCAGACCGGACAGACGAGGCGCCTGATCCGATAGTGATGGCGGCAGAATGAGCAGGTGGCATGCCGGAACCCCTCCTTTTGTTCCAGGGAGGAGATGAGCGGCATGGACCCGCAGATGGGGCAGGTACCCACGGGCTGGACCTTCACGTCGGGCAGTTTGTCGGCGAGCATTCCGGCCGCGGCTTCCATGGACGGGCCCATGGCCGCCATGACCAGGAAAGGCAGGGTCCTGGGGGCATCCTGCATGCGCTCGGCCCAGCGGCCGAAGAAGGCGGTGTCGTCGTCCAGGAAGCGGCGGAATAGCTCGTCCGGGGTCAGGTCGCCGGCATACAACGCCCGAGCCACGATCTCGGCGCCCTCGCCCAGAGATCCGCCCGTTTTGCGGACCATGGCGACGAGCTTGCCGAGCAGTTGTTCGGCCTGGACCGGATCAAAGGGGAAATCCTCACGGTTGATCAGGGAGACTCCCTGGAGCACGGCCTCGGGCAGGGCCAGGGCGCTGTCCGGGGGCAGACTCACTTCGGCCTCGGGCAGGGCGGCCAGTTGCAGATGGCTCACTTCGTCGAGCAGGTCGATGAGTTCGGCGGATAGGTAGGACTTCTTTCGCAGTTGCGCGAGCTTGCGTTCGAGCCTGCTCGTTTCGAGGGCCATGTCGCGTTCCATGTGGTTCTCCAGAGTGTTTTCCGATCTGGAAAAACAGTATGGGGATGCGTATCATCTTGCCAAAGGTTCTACACTTACTCAAGGTTTTGCACAAGAGTATTGCAGTATGCCGTAATAACTTTATATTTTTGACATAATTATGCCTGTGGCGGCATAGTATTGATAGAATGGCTCAATAAAACAGGCGGGTTACAAAGGCAAAAAAAATCATGCGGAAAGGTGGGGAGAGGGTCAGAACCCGATGATCCGGCCGTTGTCGTTGTAGACCCAGAAGCTGTCGTCGCGGATGTTGCCGATGAGGGTGATGCCGGTTTTCTTGGCCAGCTCCACGGAAAAACTGGTGGCCACGGCCGTGGAAGCCAGGACCGGAATGCCGATGCGGACCACCTTGAGGAGGATTTCCGAGGCCACCCGGCCGGTGGTCACGATCATCTTGTCGTCCACGGCCACGTCGTCGAGAAAGCATTGGCCGCAGAGCATGTCTATGGCGTTGTGCCGTCCGATGTCCTCGCGGAACAGGAGCATTTCCTCCGGGGTGCACAGGGAGGAGTTGTGGCAGCCGCGCGTGCTCTTGTACAGGATCGAGCGGTCGTGCAGCTCTCCGGCCAGGGCCAGGATCTGCTCCGGGGTGACGCGTACGTCGCCGCCCACCTTGCGTTTGGAGATGGTCGCCACGTTGCGCCCGAAATTGGTGCCCTTGCCGCAGCCCGAAGTTATGGACCGTTCCATGACCCGGTCCTTCCACGGATCGTGGCAGGTGTCCACTTCGGCCACCAGCCGGTCTCCCTCGTCCCGCACGGTCAGGTCCGTGATCTGGGCCGGACTGGACAGGAAGGCGTCGGATTTGAGGAAGCCCACGGCCAGGTACTCGGGGTACTTGGCCGTGCACAGCAGGGTGACCACCTCGCGTCCGTTGAGCATGATGGTCAGGGGCACTTCGCGGATGGATTCGATCCGTTTGCGCCGGAACCCCTGCCGGTATTCGTAGACGTCGTATTCTTTCGATTCCATTTCGGTATTTCGCCTCCGCCCGGTCGGACGCCGATTCTTCCGATATCCTCACTATCGGCTCGCGGCGTTCGTGGGCAAGTCGGGCTATTTTGCCCTGACTCTCACACCCGCTTTTCTTGTCCGGGCATGATCCCGCGTTCCGATCAAACGGGCGCGAAGCGGATGCCCGCCGGCTCGCTTGATACCAGGGATTCGGGTGAGGACGGCCGGAACGGTGTGGCTGACCGGGACCTCGCCCCTATTCCCCTTCGGAGTGAAGGCCGGGTTTCAGGTCGCTGCCTTGCCGCACGACGTCGGGGTTCCATTCGTACCCCTTGAAGCCCTGCCGGAAGAACAGGGAGTAGAGCACGGGGCAGAGGACCAGCGTCAGCACCGTGGCCACGGTCAGGCCGGACATGATCAGGTTGGCCATGGGCCGCCACATCTCTCCGCCCTGGAGGGAGAGCGGGACCATGCCGATGATGGTCGTGGTGGCGGTCATGATGATGGGCCGGGCCCGTTCCATGGCCGAGAGCACGATGGCGTCGGGCGGGGCGAGACCCCGTTTGCGTTGGATTTCGATGCGGTCGATGAGCATGATGGCGTTGTTCACGATGATGCCGAGCAGCGAGATCATGCCGAGCATGGCCATGAAGCCGAAGGGCGAGTTGGTGGCCAGCATGCCGGCGGAGATGCCGATGATCATGGGGGGCAGGGTGAGCAGGATGATCAGCGGGCGGCGGATGGAGTTGAACTGGAAGACGAGCACGAGGACGAGCAGTCCCATGGCCAGGGGCATGTTGGCGTTGATGGCCGCCTGGGCCTCCGAGCTCTCCTCGAACTCGCCGCCGTACTCCACGGTGTAGCCCAGCGGCCAGTCGGGGCCGTCCATGAGTTCTTTCACGGCCGGGCGGACCTTGGCCAGGATGGACTGGGCGTAATAGCCGTCGGCCACATCCGCCTTGATGGTCATGGTCCGGCCCTGGTCGCGGCGACGGATGTCCGAGGGCTGCCAGTCCAGGCGGGTGGTGGCCACCTGGGACAGGGGCACGCTCACGCCGGAGTCGTAGGAGTAGACGTTGAGGGAGTCGATCTTGTCCAGGTGATTGCGGAAGCCCTCGTCGTTGCGCAGCAGGATGGGGATGATCGTGTCGCCGTCGCGGTAATCGGAAGCGGGCAGGCCTGACATGGCGGTCTGGAGGGACACGGCCACATCGAAGCTGGACAGCCCGGCCTCGCGGGCCTTGTCCTGGTCCACCTGGACGACCATTTTCTTGGTCCACTGCCCCCAGTCGTCCCAGACGCGGGTGACGCCCTGCCGGGCTTCCACGATGGGCGCGATCTTGTCGCGCAGGGTATAGAGGGTCTTGATGTCCGGTCCGGACAGGCGGATCTGGAGCTTGGCCCCCACGGGCGGACCGTTCATGAGCTTGTTCAGACTGTAGTCGGCGTCGGGAAAGTCCTTTTCCAGGGTCTGCCGGGTGCGCTTGATGACCTGTTCCACGGATTCGATGGAAACGGTGTTGACCACGAAGGTGGCCAGGTTGTCGTTCTTCTGTTCGAGGTTCAGGGGCAGGTACCAGCGCGGTCCGCCGTGACCCACGAACACGCCCACGCTGGTCACGTCGCGGTCGGCCAGAAGCACCTTTTCGAGCCGTTCCACGCGCCGTTCCGTGGCCGTGATGTCCGTGCCGTAGGGTTGCCAGAAGTCGATGGTGAACTGGGCCCGCTCGTTGGGCGGAAAGAACATCTTGGGCAGGAACTGGAAGGCCCAGCCCGAGACGGCGCAGCACAAGAGAATCCCGGTCACGAATACGGCGCGGTGGGCCAGGCTCCACATGAGCAGCCCCCGGTAGAGGCGGTAGAGGCGGCTGGAAAAGGTCTGGATGGTGGCCTTGGGCTTGAGCAGGTAGTAGCACAACATGGGGACCAGGGACATGGACAGTCCCCAGGAGCAGGTCAGGGTCAGGGTGACGACGATGAACAGGGAGGAGCAGAACTCGCCCACCGGATGGGTGGTGGCCAGGGGGATGGGCAGGAAGGCGAAGATGGTGGTCAGGGAAGCCGCCAGCAGCGGCATCCACAGTTCGCCGACCGCGCCGGTGGCGGCCTTGAGACGGTTTTCGCCCGAGGCCAGCCGGACCAGGATGGCCTCGGACACGACCACGCCGTTGTCCACGAGGATGCCCAGCGAGATGATCAGCGAGGCGATGGAGATGCGTTGCAGCCCCACACCGAAGTAGGGCATGAGGGCGATGCAGCCGAGCATGGCCATGGGCACCAGGGACCCGGCGATGACGCCTGTGCGCAGCCCCGCGAAGAGCAGGATGATGACGACGACGAAGGCGAAGGACTCCAGGAGGTTGATCATGAAGTCGTTGATGGCCTTGTTCACGTAGTCGGGCTGGAACACGACCAGGTCGGTGTCCAGGCCGACGTACATGTCGGCCCGAAGCTCGTCGAGGCGTTTGGCGACCCGATCGCCCAGTTCGGTGATGTTGCCGCCGTCTGCCATGGACACGGCCAGCATGAGGCACGGTTTGCCGTTGTATCGGGCCATGGTGGACGGCGGGTCCGAGAAGCCGCGCGAGATGTCGGCCACGTCGGCCAGGCGGACCGAGGTCTTTTTGCCGGGCGGGCGGATGGACAGGGAATAGATGTCCTCCACGCCCTTGAATTCGCCGGTGGGCTCGATGACGATGCGTTCGGGCCCGACCATGCTCGACCCGCTGGGCTGGAGGGTGTTCTGGTTGTCGATCATCTGGGCCAGGACAAAGGGGCTGATCCCGGCGGCGGCCATGCGCGAGTTGGTGAAGTCCACGAAGATGCGTTCATCCTGCACGCCCCAGCGTTCGACCTTGCCCACGCCCTTGAGCTTGAGCAGTTCGTCGCGCATGCGATCGGCCGTGTCCTTGAGCTCACGGTAGGAAAATCCGTCGCCGGTCAAGGCGATGACGATGCCGTAGACGTCGCCGAATTCGTCGTTGACCACCGGGGTCTGGGCTTCGTCGGGCAGATCCTTGGCGGCGTCGTCCACCTTGTTGCGCAACTTCTGCCAATAGGGCTGCATATCCATGATGACGTCCTGGAATTCCACCTCGATGATGGACAGGCTGGACATGGACTGGGACTTGACGGTCTTGACTCCGTCGATTTCCCGGATTTTTTCTTCGAGCTTGTCGGTGACCAGTTCCTCGACGCGCTGGGGCGATGCGCCGGGAAAGACCGTGGAGATGACGCCGGTGCGGATGGTGAAGTCCGGGTCTTCGCCTTTGGGGATGGAGAAGAAGGTCATTACTCCGCTGACGGCGATGAGCAGGAAGATGACGAGAGAGGTGCGGTTGTTGGTGATGCACCACTTGGCCAGGTTCATGGTCAGCCCTCCGCCCCGGTGTTGAGCAGGCGGACTTTGCGTCCCTCTTCAAGGTTGTGCACGCCCCGGATGACGATGATGTCGCCTTCGGCAATGCCGTCGGAGATTTCGAGCCCGGCCGGGGTGAGTTGGCCCACGGTGACGGTCCGTCGGGTCACGGTGGAGGTTTTCGGGTCCACCACCCAGACGGCGTGGGAGCCGTCGGGTTCACCGATGACGGCCACCGGAGGCAGGTAGAAGGCGGTCTTGGCCTGTCCCAGGCCGATGAAATTGACGTGCCCGGACATGCCGCTGCGCATCAGGCGGTCGGCGTTGTCCAGATAGACCTTGACCGGGTAGGTGGAGCCGGAACCGGACTCCACCCCGACCTCTTCCACCTTGCCCTTCCGAATTCGGCCGGGCAGGGCGTCGAAAACCACGGCCACTTCGTCGCCTTCCTTGACCTGGGCGATGAGGGTGTCGGGCACGGAGATGTACATCTTCATCTGGCGGCCCGCGTTGTAGGTGGCGATGGCCTGGCCCGCGGTTACGTTCTGGTGGACATCGGCGTCCACCTCCCCGATCCAGCCGTTGAAGGGCGCGCGCAAGGTGGTATAGCCGAGGCGTTTGCGGGCGATGTCGAGCTGCTTTGTCGAGGCGCTGAGCTGGGCTTCAAAGGATTTGAAGTCCGCCTCCACCTGGTCGAGCTCGCCGCGCGAGATGACTCTGCCCTCGAACAGTCGGGTGTTGCGCTGGAGGTCGGCCTTGGCCCGGACGTAGTTGGCCCGGACCTGCTCCATGTTGGCCCTGGCCTGGCGCAGTTCCAGGTCGTAGTCGGACGGGTCGAGGCGGGCGATGACCTCGCCTTCGGCGAATTGGCGGCCGATCTGGTTGCCCGGAAATTCAACGATCTTGCCACTCACGCGGAAGGAGAGCCGGGTGGCCAGGGCGTCCTCCGCAGTGCCCGCGAAGGACCACAACTTGCTGCTGTCGGCCCGGGTGGCCCGGATGGTCTTGACCGGACGGATGGGCTCGGGCACGGGCTCGGGCGAGCGGTCGCAGGCGGCGAGCAGGGTCAGGCAGAGCAGGGCGGCGAAAGGGCGGAGGCGGTTCATTGCATGTTCTCCGTGGGGAGGCCGAGGAGGCCTCGGATGCGGGTCTTGACGATGGATTCGATGGTGTTGAAACGCCCGTCGTAGGACTCCCACCCGAGGCGTTTGCAGATCTGGGGCTGGCCTTCCAGCAATTTGATGACGGAGTTGATGATCAGATGGCCGGTGATGATCGCGTCCGCCTCGTCCCGGCAGTGGGCGGCGGTCCCCCGGACCAGGACGGACAGGGCGTTCATGGTCGGGGTGAAGAAGGTGGCCTCCAGCTTGGGGAAGAGTTCGGTCGGATGGACCAGCTCGCGGGAGATGATGACCGTCCCCCAGACGTAGTCGGTCGGCCGCAGGAGCCCGTCGATGATGGTTCCCATGAACCAGTCGACAACCGCGCCTCTGCCCTCCGGAGTGTCCCCGGCGGCGGCCAGTTTGGCTTCGACCTCTTTGGCCGGAGGGAAGATCTGGTCGCGGATGGTGACGATCTCGCGAATGATGGCCTCGTAAAGCCCGCCTTTGCCCCCGAAATGGTAGCTCACCGTGGCCAGGTTGACCCCGGCCTCGGCGGCGAGGGTGCGCATGGACACGCCGTTGTAGCCGTTTTGGGCGAACAGCCGGGCGCCGGTCCGGATCAGGGTGGCGCGGGTCTCCTCGCCCTGGGTCTGTTTGAGAGACTTGCGCTCTCCGCTCTTCATGCCTGCCTCCCGGGGGTGGGTATTCGTGGTGGAAGCCTGACGCATACGCCCTGTGCAGCGTTTTTGTCAAACGTTTGTTTAATACGAAATGTTCGGAAGGCTCGTCCACGGGGAGAGCAAAGCGAAGGGGCCGGACTTGTTGTCCGGCCCCTTTGATAACGGCGTGCCGTGGGCGGATTATTCGTTTTCGCCCTTGAGCTTGACCCAGTAGTCCTCGTAGAGCTTCATGCCCTCGCCGATGTCGTCCTGGAACTCGCCACGTTGGGCGGTGGCGTCGTCGGGGTAGACGATGGTGTTGGCGCGCACGTCGTCGGGAAGCAGTTTTACGGCTGCGGCGTTGGGGGAGGAATAGCCCATTTCCGTGGAAATGGCGGCGGCCACGTCCGGGCGCAGCAGGTAGTTCAGGAAGGCGTGGGCCTCATCCAGGTTCCGGGCCCCTTGGGGAATGCACAGGGAGTCCATCCACAGGGAGAACCCTTCCTTGGGGTAGACGTACCGGATTTCGGGATTCTCCTGGTTGGCGATGTATGCCTCGCCATTCCAGATCACGCCCACCGCGACCTCGCCGGACAGCAGGGCCTGCTTGGGCGAGTCGGAGTCGAAGACGCGCACGAACGGCATGAGTTTCTTGAGCTTCTGATAGGCCTGCTCCAGGTGGGCCGGGTCGGTGTCGTTCAGCGAGTAGCCCAGGCTCTTCAGGGCGATGGCGAAGACTTCGCGCGGGTCGTTGGGCAGGAGCAGCCGGTCCTTCATCTCGGGCTTCCAGAGATCGGTATAGGAGGTCACGGCATCCTCGCCCAAGGTGCCGGTGTTCACGGCGATGGCCGAGGAGCCCCACATGTAAGGCACGGAAAAGGTGTTGTCCGGGTCGAAGGGTTGGTCCGTGAACTTGGTGGAGAGGTTGGAGAAGTTGGGCAGCTTGGACTTGTCGAGCGGCAGAAGCATGTCCTGACGGCGCATGAGGCCCACATAGTCGGACGAAGGCACGATGAGGTCGTAGCCCTTTCCGGCCAGCTTGATTTTGGCGTACATGGCCTCATTGCTGTCATAGGTGGAGATGTGCACCTTGATGCCGGTCTCTCGGGTGAAGTTCTCGACCACCTCGTCCGGGATGTATTCGGACCAGATGTAGAGGTAGAGCTCTCCGCTGCCGGCAAGGGCCGGGACCGCGAAAGCGAGGGTCAGGACGATTGCGAGCAGTAGCTTTTTCATGACTTCTCCTTGAGCAGCCGCCGGGACAGGAGGACGGCGGCCACGGTTACGGTGATCATCACCACGCTGAGCGCGTTGACGTCGGGCTTTATGCCGAGACGGACCATGGAATATATCCGCAGGGGCAGGACCTCGTAGGTCGGCCCCGTGGTGAAGAAGGAGACGATGACGTCATCCAGCGACAGGGTGAAGCTTAACAGCCACCCCGCGATGAGGCCGGGGGCGGCCATGGGCAGGACGATGCGCCGGAAGACCTGGTATTCCACGGCCCCCAGATCTCGGGCGGCTTCGACCACGGTGGGGTCGAACCCCTTGAACCGGGCGTAGACCGTGGCCGTGACAAAGGGCACGCACAGGGTCACATGCCCCATGAGCAGGGTCCAGAAGCCCAGCGACAGCCCCACCCCTAGGAAGAGGACCAGCAGCGAGATGCCGATGACGATGTCCGGGGACATCATCATGACGAATATCCCGGCGAAGACCGCGCGGCGGCCTCTGAACCGGTACTGATGGAGCATGAAGGCGGCCAGGGTGCCGATGATGCAGGATATCGTGGCCGAGACCACGGCGATGGTCGCGGAGCGGACGGCCGCGTCCACCAGGGTCGCGTTGCTGAGCAGCCTGCCGTACCATTGCAGGGTGAACCCCTTCCAGGCCAGGGAGTACTTGGAGGCGTTGAAGGAGTAGACCGCGATGACCACGAGCGGCAGATAGAGGAAGGCGTAGACCAGCGCGGCGTAGGCCGCCTTGACGAAGCGGTTCATATGCGCACCTTCCTTCCGGCCCGGCGTACGCTCTTGTAGTACAATGCGAGCATCAGCCCCATGATCACGGTCATGGCGATGGAGGCCGCCGCTCCGAGCGGGAGGTTGCGGGCCGCCAGGAACTGGTCGCGGATGTAGTTGCCGAGCAGCATGGTCCGGGCCCCGCCGAGGATGTCCGGGATGTAGAACATGCCCAGCGCGGGCAGGAAGACGAGCATGCAGCCCGAGACGATGCCGGGCATGGTCAGGGGCACGGTGATCTTGCGGAAGGTCGAGAAGCGGCTGGCCCCGAGGTCGCGGGAGGCCTCCAACAGCTTGAGGTCCAGCTTTTCAATGGCCGCGTACAGCGGCAGGATCATGAACGGCAGCAGGGTGTAGACCAGGCCGATGAAGACTGCCGTGGGCGTGTACATGAGCTTGAGCGGCGCGTCGATTACCCCGAGGAAGTGCAGGAACCGGTTGACCACGCCGTCGGCCTTGAGCACGGCCACCAGGGCGTAGGTGCGGATGAGCGTGTTGGTCCAGAAGGGGATCATGACCAGCAGGAGCAGGGTTTTGGTATACCGCTTGCCCGCCCGGGCCACGATGTAGGCGAAGGGGTAGCCGACAAGCAGGCACAACAGGGTGGCCGTGGCGGCCATGATCATGGACTCGGCCAGCATGGACCCCAAGGCGGGCTGGAGCAGCTCGCGGTAGCTCGCGGCGGACAGGAGCGGCTGGATGAGGTTGTCCGGGTCGCGTTTGAGGAAGCTGACCGCCAGGAGCATGAGGGTGGGCACGGCCCCGAACAGGACCATCCAGCCGAGCACGCCGGTGACGACCAGCCGTTTGAACAGGTTATCCTTCATGAGGCAGGACCACCTCCCATCCCTCGAACCAGCCCACGGCCACCCGGTCGCCGCCATGAAAATAGAGGGTCTCGCTGTCTTCGTCGAAAAACTCGGTGACCAGAATGCGCTTGCCGTCCTCCAGGGTGATGTCCACGTCGTAGGTGGCGCCCCGGTAGCAGGTGCCGTCCACCGTGCCCTTGAGCAGGGCCTTGGCGAACTTGTCGGCCAGGTCCGGGGATTCCTCCAGATCCTTCATGACCTCCACGCGGAAGTCCTCGGGCCGAAGCAGAACGTGGACGCGGTCGCCTTCGGCGAACTCGCGGCGTGCCTTGACCAGCACGGACGCACCTTCCACCTCGGCGGTGTAGCTCTCGCCCCGGCGGCCGGTGATGGTCCCGTCCAGGACGTTGATCTCGCCCACGAAACGGGCCACGTAGAGATTGGCCGGTTCCTCGTAGATCTCGCGCGGGGTGCCCACCTGTTCGATGTGTCCGTCGTTCATGACCACCACTCGGTCGGACATGGAAAAGGCTTCTTCCTGGTCGTGGGTGACGAGGACGAAGGCTATGTCCAGCGTGCGCTGCAACACTTTGAGTTCTTTCTGCATCTGCTTGCGCAGCCGGTAATCCAGGGCGGACAGGGGTTCGTCCAGGAGCAGGACGCGGGGCTTGTTGACGATGGCCCGGGCTATGGCCACGCGCTGCTGCTGGCCGCCGGACAGTTCCGAGGGCATCCGTTTGCTCATGGCTTCCAGGCGGACGAGCTTGAGAGCCTCGGCCACGGTGCGTCGGACGTCGGCCTCGCCGTTTCCGGCGATGCGCAGGCCGAAGGCCACGTTGTCGAAGACGTTCATGTGCGGGAACAGGGCGTAGCTCTGGAACACGGTGTTCACGGCCCGGGACTCCGGGGGCACGCCCTTCATGGAGCGGCCGTCCAGTTCCACCCGGCCTCCGTCGCACTCCTCGAATCCGCCGAGGATCCGCAGGATGGTGGTCTTGCCGCACCCGGAAGGGCCGAGCAAGGTGACGAATTCCCCGTCCTGGATGGACAGGGAGATGTTTTCGACGGCGGTCTCCCCGTCAAAGGTCTTGGAGACGCTGTCCAGGGTAACGACAGGTTGTGTCATGTATCTCCTCGAAGAGCGGCGTGGCGGTGGGCGCTGTTACGGCAGGACTACGGGCTGAAGCACAGCCGTGTCCGCCGGGACGGGAAGCGCGTGGCGGCGACGCAATTTCGTTTTCAGGGACTCAATGCCCGGGTTGAACAGAAAGTGGACCAGGACGGCGGCCGCCAGGGCGGCGGCCAGGACGAACACCCCCTCGGGGTCGTCCATGTAGGTCTCGAACAGGGCTATGACGATGTAGTGGAACAGGTAGAATGGGTAGCTGATCTTGCCCGCGAACCGATCGCATTGTAACCGTTTGAAGCCGCGAAAGACAAGGGGCATGGACAACAGCGCGCCCAGAGGCAGAAAAAACGGCAACAGGGGCTTGGCCAAGCCCCCGGCCATGCAGGCCAAACCGGCCAGGACCAGGAACAGCCCGTAGTCGTACCAGCGCGCTTCAGGGGCGAGCCGCCGGTGAACCCGGTAGGCCAGGATGCCGCCCGTGAAAAGCCAGAACTCCAGCGGGAAGAAACGCTTGAAGAAGACCACATCGGCCGCCGGGGAAGCCATGACAGCGAGCTTCAGGCCCAGGCTTGCGCCCAGAAGGGCGAGCAGGGTCCGGGTGCGCAGCCTGACCATGAACGGGGCCAGGGCGTAGAAGGTTACCTCTAGGGACAGGGACCATCCCTGGATGAGCGGGGCGTCCGACCACAGGGCGTCGCGGCTGTTGGTCACGAAATACAGGCCGCCCTCGGGGTGACGGGCCAGGGAGAAGAGCAGCTCCTGGCCGAAGGTTGTGGCCGAGGTCCAGGCCATGAGCGCGAAGGCGGCGGGATCGGCCACGATGGCCCGCAGGGTTTCCCTGTTGGTCAGGGAGTGGACGTCCAGGTTGGTCAGCAACCCCAGGCTGATCACCAGGGCCAGGACGTACATGGGATACAGGGTCAGAAAGCGGCTCAAGTAGAAGGCGCGGACGTTGCCGTAGGTCCGGTCCAGGACCAGGGCCATGTAGAAGCCGGAGATGGCGAAAAAGGTCAGCACGGCCTCATGGCCGTCCACCAGCGGGACGTCCCCGAAGGCCGGAAAATGCGAATTGAAGACCGCGAAGGCGAGCAGCAGGCGGATGAAGCCCATGGCGCTACCTCCCTCTCCGGGAAACCGGACCGCGAGGGTCCGGAGGGATGTTCCGCGCGGTCGAGGCCGCGGCCATGTGTTTCAATCGTTCAGCCATTGAACCCGAACGGGGCGGGCTTGAGGTTGTCGGGGGGGACGGCGTTGGGCACGGCCACTCCCCGGCGGCGCAGGGCGGTTACGGAACGGTACGGCTCTTCGCCGCAGAGATAGGCGCGCAGCCGATGTTTGGCTTCGGCGTCAAGGAAAGTCATGAGCGGCTGGTGCACATCGGGCACCCGGTCGAGGGCGTCCCGGACGAGGCCGTCCCAGGCCGAGTGGTGGCGCTCCATGTCGTCGGGGTGCAGGGCTTTGCGGCAGCGGGTGCAGCCGCAATTGAGGGGGATGTCCCGGCCCAGGTCGAACAGGCCGTATTCCTCGCAGACCTCCTGGCCTTTCCAGATGTCGCGCACGGCGATTTCGAAGCCGTAGGCCGTGGCCATGACGTTGGCGTCGCAGCGGTGATTGACGTAGCGCGCGTTGTCACGGCTGACGATATGTACGCCGGACTCGTCGGCGTAGACGGTCTTGCCGGAGGCGTTGGCCGCGACGAGGCGGTTGGCGGCATGGGCCGCGAAAGCCGCTTCGAGACAGTCGCGGACATAGACAATGGTACCCCGCGGGATGTCCTGGGTGGCGAACACGCCGTACCCGATGGTCGGATCGACGAAACGTACTTCGGTTTTGGGATGCATCATGGGAATTTACCGCTTCCGTCGGGGTGGAAGTCTGCTTGAGGTCGGGCGGGGACGGGTTACCAGTCCTCGTCGGTGTCGTAGTCGATCCCGTCTTCCAGGGTGTAGTTGCGCACCTTGATGCGCAACTCGTCCTCGTTCTCCACGACGACGCCCTCGGCGGTGACCCACCTGTCTACATATTCGATCAGGCTTTCTCCGTTCTCGTCGGGTTCGACGATGAACTCCTCTTCGCCGTCCACCAGCAGAACGACGCCGGATACATTTTCATCGTCCCAGTCCAGAGGGAGTATTTGCCCGAACAGGGAATCCTCATACACATCGGTAGCCATTGTCTCCCGCTCCTATTGGTAGTTGTTGTCCGCGTCGTCTTCGTCGATGTTCAGCCGGTAGACCAGGCCGCCTTCCATGGGGATGAACTGCTTGCAGAACCGTCGCTGGACCGAGAAGCCGTTGGCTTCGTAAAATAGGCGGGCGTTTTCGAAGGCACGCCCCTCGCCGGTTTCCAGGAACACGGATTTGCCCATCTCCCCGGCCACCCGGCGGAGCATTTCGGCCACAAGGCCCGAGCCGATGCCGAGCCTGCGGAATTCGGGATCCACGGTGATGCCGTAGAGCTCGTATTCGCTGGGCCAGTACATGATCGGCCCGTAGCAGACGAAGCCGATGATCCGTTCGCCATCGCCATCGTCGGCCTTGGCCAGAAGGAAGGTCTGGGCCTCCTCGCCGTTGCCGTAGGCGCAGTCCCAGGCCATGTCTTCGGCGGACAGCATGGCGTCGGCCGAAAACAGCCCGCTGGAAGCGGCCATGTTCAGGATGGTCTCCACGTCGTCGGGCGTGATGCCCGAAGAGATGCGGACCTCGCGCATGTCCTCGCGGACGTCGTCTTCTCTGGTTGTCGTGTCCATGGTGGTCTCAGGGCCGTGCGGCCCGTCAGGCGAGGCGGTGTGTCCGCTCGTCTCGTTGCAGGTTCATGGAGGTATAGTTCATCGACGAGGTGTCGCCGATGACCTCGATGGTCTCCACGTGAATGGTGTCGAAGCCCAAAGTACTCATTGCCGTGCCGGTGACCTCGCAGGTCCTGCCGGCCAGGGTGGAGGGATCCTGCTCCACGCCGAGGAGCAAATATTCCGTGTCGCCGTCCTTGAGGACCAGGCCGAAATCGGTGTTGACCACCAGTCCCCAAATGGTCACGGCTTGCTCCGCGCCCGCAGTCGAAGCGGACAGGATGGGAACGAGGCAGAGAACGGCGGTCATCAGAAAGGGAATCAGTTGTTTACGCATGGGTTATCCTGGGATGTTGTGTTCACGGGGGTGAAGCTCTCCACGATCATGGACTCCACGCCGCGCTCCGTACGGACCACGCCGGTGAAGACCGCCTCTTCCCTGGACAGGGACAGAAGGTTCGGGAGGCTCTTGAAATTCTCCACGAGGATTTCCCGCTCGTCCTTGCAGGCGATCAACACCTCGGTCACGCGGAACTGCTCGTCCCACTGGCGCGGGACAACCATGCCCCTGACGGTGACCGTGTCGTTGCGGTGTTGTTTCTCTTGCAGCATAGATTTTCTCAACCTGGCGGTTTTGAAGGTGCGGGAAAAGCATGGAGCATGCCAAAGCCGTAATTATTTGAAATACTTTGTGAATGTTGTCTGACGCCGATGCGACAGCAGGAACTTTAAGTTCCTGTTTTCTTGGCGGCCGGTCAAAATCGGCGGAAATTCCGGCGTTTTGGGGGCGTGATGGTGGCGTGACATTGTAAATAAACATTGTATATTCAGGATGTTAAAATAGTATGAGAACTTTTTATTCCGCTATTTTAGAAACCGGAATTACTGGTTCTTCTTGCGAAAGTCCATCTTGTCCAGGCCGTGGCGGCCCAGCAGTTTGGAAAGTTGCCGCGTGGTCACGCCCGCGCGTTGGGCCGCGTCCTTGATCACGCCGTCGCATTGTTCGAGCAGGCTCGACAGGTATTGGCGTTCGAATTTGTCCACGGTGATGCGCCGCGCCTCCTTGAGCGGAAGACTGGTTTTGACCGGCGAGGTGACCACCTCGCCCTGGTTGTCGAGCAGGTCCGGCGGGAAGCTCTCGGGCAGAAGCACTTCGCCGGTCTCCAGGATGCAGGCCCGCTCGATGACGTTTTCGAGTTCGCGCACGTTGCCCGGCCACTCGTACTCCAGGAGCCGGTCCAGGACCTGGGGGTGGATGCCCTTGACCTCGGTGTTGAGCAGCCCGTTGAACTGCTGGATGAACACCTCGGATAGCCTCGGGATGTCCTCGGACCGTTCTCTGAGCGACGGTATGCGGATGGGAAAGACGTTCAGCCGGTAGAAGAGGTCGCGTCGGAACTTGCCGCGCTCGCACAGTTCGAGCATGTCCTCGTTGGTGGCCGCGATGATGCGCACGTCCACCGGGATGTCGGACTCGCCGCCCACGCGCTGGATGAAGCGTTCCTGGATGACGTTCAGGAGCTTGACCTGGACCGACTGCGAGACCGTGCCGATCTCGTCGAGAAAAATCGTGCCCCCGTGGGCCAGTTCGAACTTGCCGAGCTTGCGCCGGACCGCGCCGGTGAAGGCTCCCTTTTCGTGGCCGAACAACTCGCTTTCCACCAAGGTGTCCGGGATGGCTCCGCAATGCACGCTGATGAACGGTTGGCTCTTGCGGTTGGAGTGGGCGTGGATGAGCTTGGCGATGAGCGACTTGCCCGTGCCGGTCTCGCCCGTGAGCAGGACCGTGGTCCGGGTCCCGGCCACCTGGCGGATCTTGACGAACACGTCCCGCATGGCCTTGCTCCGGGTATCCACGTATTCGAGCGAATCCTCGTTCCAGAACTGGCCGCGCAGGTAGTCGAGCTCGGACTTGAGCACGTCGGTTTCGCGGACCTTGTCCACGATCAGGTCCAGCTCTTCCTTTTCGATGGGGTGGGTCAGATAGTCGAAGGCGCCGGCCTTGACCGCGTCCACGGCATGGTGGGTGTTGGCCTCGTCCGCCAGAACCACGATGGCCGCCGAAGGGTACTGGGCCCAGAGGCCTTCCAGCCCTTTGGCCACGGAAGTATGCTTGCCGAGCAGGGATTCCACGTCCACGAACAGGGTGTCCACTTCGCGGTCCGGCGCCCCATTGGCGGCAACCGATCCCGTCCCCGTTCCCAGTCGTTTGTCCTTCCCGAGCAAACCGCCGATCTCCTCCGACCGGCTCCCGTCGCGGGTAATCACAAGCATCTTGCGCATGCCAATAATGTCTCCAGCCACCTTGTACTTCGATGCCGCCGCCGAGACAATTCAAATCTGTTCCTCCGCAGCCGGAAAAGGAGGAGGGGGCGATCCACTGTTAACGGGACGTTCCCTCGCCGTTTTCCCGGGTTCCCATCCCTTTCCGCTTCCTGGCTGTCCCGCAGGCGTCCACGTCGGGGCGCGGGAAACGGCCTTCGTCGCGATGTTGCGACGAAGGCCGTTTCTCAATGGAGGGATCCGGGCGTGCGGCTCCGGGCCCGGGAGAGGTCTTGGGAGGCCGCCCCTAGCTCCAGCGAATCAACCTGGGGTCGCATTTGTTGGCGAGCCCGGGGTGGGTGGGGAGCACGCGGACGCCGTAGCGGATGGGGCCGGACTCGCGCGGGCTGTAGGCGGCCTGGTAGAGCAGGGTGGTCCCCTCGGTATGCTTGAGTTGCATGGGGATGCAGTCCAGGACGGTCTCCTCGTCCGGGGTGGCGGCCACGAATTCGACCACGATTTCCTCGGTCAGCAACTGGCCGCGATCCACCTTGGCGGAAACCGTCAGCTTGTTGCCCAGCCGGAAGACGTCGCCGCTGATGCCTTCCACCTGGACCTCCTTGATGTTCACCGTGGCGAACCTTCCGGGGATGCGCGTGCGCCATTCCCCCAGGCCCAGGGCCAGTTCGTTGTTGTTCCGGGCGCGCAGCTTGGCCAGTTCGATGGCGGGCAGGTACATGTCGTTGATATAGTCCCGGACCATGCGGTGGGTGCCGTACTGCCTGAATGCGGTCCGCATGGCCGCCTTCATGCGGGTCAGCCAGGCGTGGGGCACGCCGTCGCCGCCCCGGTCGTAGAATTCGGGGACCACCTCGGATTCCAGCGTGGCGTAGAGGTTGTCCGCGTCCACGATGTCCTGGTTGACCTGGCTTTGGTAGACCAGGCCGCTGCCCACGGCCCAGCCGTTGGCCCCGTCGAAGGCCTCATCCCACCAGCCGTCCAGGATGGAGCAGTTGGGCACCCCGTTGACCGCGGCCTTCATGCCGCTGGTGCCGCTGGCTTCCATGAGCCGGGTCGGATTGTTCAGCCAGACGTCCGCGCCGGACACGAGCAGGCGCGCCAGTCGGATGTCGTAGCTTTCCAGGAAGATGACCCGCCCCAGGAAGTCGTCCTGCTTGGCCAGGCGGCAGATGAGGTTGATGTAACTCGCGCCCATGGTGTCGGCCGGATGCGCCTTGCCCGCGAAGAGGATGTTCACCGGGCGTTCGGCGCTGCACAGGATCTCCTTGACCCGTTGCAGGTTGTGGAAGAGCAGGGTGGGCCGTTTGTAGGCCGTGCACCGTCTGGCGAAGCACAGGGTCAGGTGGTCGGGGTTGAGTTCGTTCAGGAAGGCGTGCAGCCGGTTGGGCGGTTCGCCCTCGCGGGTCCACTGGGCGGAGATGGACCGGCGCACCTCGTCGTACAGCCGGTGTTTGAGGGCCACGTGGGTATCCCACAGCCGCCGGTCGTCCATGGTGTTCAGGCAGTCCCAGTCATTCTTTTCCAGGAGCGCGCGGTGGACGGACAGGCTGCACGTCTCCTCGATGTCGTGGCGGACGCGCTCGTCCAGCCAGGAGGAGATGTGCACGCCGTTGGTCACGTGGCCCACCGGGATTTCACTCAGGATGAAGCCGCGCCACAGGTCCTGCCACATTCGTCGGGAGACGTCTCCGTGCAGGCGGCTGACGCCGTTGCGCCTGCAGGAGAGTTGCAGGGCCAGCACGGTCATGTTCAGGTGGTCGGCCTCCTCGGCGTAGATGTGCCCGAGGTTCCACAGCCCTTCCCACGGCACATCCATCTCGTCGGCGTAGCCGCGGAAATAGTTCTCCACCAGGGATTTTTCGAAGCGTTCGTTGCCCGCGGGCACCGGGGTGTGCATGGTGAACACGGTGTTGCCCCGGACGATTTCCTTGGCCGTGGCGAAGTCCACTCCGTCCTGGAGCATGATCTGGCGGATGCGCTCGAAGAGCAGGAAGGCGGAGTGCCCCTCGTTGAGGTGATAGACCGACGGGGTGATGCCCAGGGCCGTGAACAGACGGACGCCGCCCACGCCGAGGATGATCTCCTGCTCGATGCGTCCCTTGGAGGTCGGATCGTAGAGCTTGGAGGTAATGTCCCGGTCCGAACGGGAGTTTTCGACCACATCGGTGTCGAGCAGGTAGAGCCTGGCCCGGCCTACGTGAACCGTCCATATCTGGGCGTACACGGTGCGGCCCGGCAGATTCACGGCGATCATGACCTTTTCGTCGTTCTTTTGCAGCGGGGTGATGGGCATGGTGGCGAAATCGTTCTCGTGGTACTCGACCACCTGGTCGCCGTTGCCGTTGATCCGCTGGTGGAAGAAGCCGTTCTTGTACAGCAGGGAGATGCCGATGAACGGCAGGTTCAGGTCGCTGGCCGATTTGATGTGGTCGCCCGAGAGCAGGCCCAGGCCGCCGGAGTAGACCGGGATGGACTCGTGCAGGCCGAATTCCATGGAGAAATAGGCCACCGGGTGTTCCCAGGTGATGCCCTTGACGTCGGCCTTGGCGCTCTGGGCCATATAGTCGTCGAACCGTTCCAGGACCGAGCCCAGGCGGCCGATGAATTCCGGGTCGTCGGCCAGTTCGGCCAGGCGGTCGCGGCGCATGGTGTCCAGGAACAGGACCGGATTGTGCCCGCTCTCATGCCATTTGTCCGCGTCCATCCACTCGAACAGCTCCTGGGAATCGCGGTGCCAGACCCACCACAGGTTTTCGGCCACCTCGCGCAGCCTGGCCAGCGGCGCAGGCAGCTCGGTGACCACGGTGAAGGACCTGAGCCGGGGCTGGGTGGTGTTTACGCCCGTGAAACTGATCTCGGCGCCGGGCGCGGCGGCCATGCGCTGCACGCCCGCGATGCGTTCGGTGCGGATGTCGGCCGCGTACTCGTAAGCCTCCAGGTAGCGGGGGTAGAATTGGGCCCAGGTGGCCTCCTCGGCGATCTTGCGGGCCTCGGCGCTCCGCGAGGCGCGTTCCTCGGGCGTCCAGCGGGTGAAGTCGGCCAGGTACCGGGTCAGGTTCTCGCGCGCGGTTTCGTAGTCGTCGTCCAGCCGGTTGAGAACGTGCACGCCGGGGTGCCCCTGGGGATGCCTTTCCATGATCCACTGGCCGAATCCGGCCCGGTCCGAGGTGACCGTGGGCACGGCGAAGGCCGCGCTTTCCATGGGGGTATAGCCCCACGGTTCGTAGAAGGAAGGGAATACGGTCAGGTCCATGCCCGCCAGGGCGTCGTAATATTCCAGGTTGAGGACGCCGTCGTTGCCGTCCAGATAGACCGGAATGAAGATGACGCAGCAGCGGTTTTCGGCCTCGTTGTCCAGCTTGCGTTCGCGGCACTTCATGACCACGGGATCGTGGTCCGCGTTGCCCAGGTGGTGGGTGGAGATGCCCGCGTACTTTTCGATGTCGTAGCGCTCCGACTTCAGGCGGCGCCGGGCCTCGTCGCTGAATCCCGCGTAACCGCAGGAGACGAGCAGGAAGGCGACCACGGTGACATCATTGCCGGATTTGGCCAGTTCGTCGTTCAGGTCGCCCAGTCCGTCCAGGAGCAAGTCGATGCCCTTGTTGTGGAATTCGTAACGCCCCGAGGTCGCCACCAGCAGGGTCTTGTCCGGGGCCAGGTCGCGTTCCAGGAAGTTGCCGGCCAGATCCAGGAGCCGTTTGCGCGCGGTCTTGCGGGTCCCGGCCACGGCCTTGGGTTCTGCGAATCCTTCGAGGTTGAAGCCGTTGACCGTGATCACGGCCGGGTTGGTGCCGAGCAGGTTGGAGGCCTCGCGCCGGGTGATGTTGGAGACCGTGGTGAAACAGTCCGCTTCACGAGCCGAGACCGACTCCATGGAATGCTTGGCCGTGACTCCGAAGGCCTTGGCCTCCTGTGACGGCTCGATTTCCTCCAACCGCTTGTAGATGTCCACCCCGGCCCCGGACATGGCCCGGCCGAGCATGGTGGCGTGGGTGGTCAGGACCGTGGACACGGAGGGCGCATGCTTCTTCAGGTAGAGCACGCCCGCGCCGGACATCCATTCGTGGAAATGGGCGTAGACGTCGGCCCCGTCGCCCACGTCCTCGCTGATTTCCTTGATGGCCATGGCCGCGGCCGTGGAGAACAGGACCGGCTCGATATAGTCCCAGCCTCCGGCCATGGAATCCACGCCGTAGTCGTTCCACAGCTGGAACAGGAGCTTGTCGTGGTTCGGAAAGGCGTTGCGGAAGCCTATGAGCAGGACCAGCGGTTTGCCCGGGATGTCCCAGTGGCCGGTGGCGGTCTCGATGCCCCAGGCCTTGAGCCGTTCCAGGGCCGGGCGGACCGTTTCGGGCGGATCGACCCGGACAAAGCCGGGGTTGCGGTCGAGCAACGGGCCCACGGTCACATAACGGTTGTCGAAGGCCGCTTTGGCCTGCGGGGCCTTGCTGCTGATGACGGTGTGGATGCCGCCCACCTTGTTGCAGACTTCCCAGGAAGCTTCGAACAGCCAACTTGTTTCCATGACTTTTTCTCCTACCCCTGCCGCCGGTCCGCGCCGTCCAGCCGGAGGGCGAGGTCGTTGAGCACGTTCATGTAGGTGATGAACGCCTGGTGCGGGGTGTCATACGGGTTGAAATATTTGTGCACGTCGCCGTCGGAAAACCACTTGGTGCACATATAGTAGAAATGGTCGCTGGTCAGCAATTCGCGCCAGGTGGCGATGATGTCCTCGTCCCCGGAAGCCAGGACCTTGTCCTCCAGGGCGTAGGCCAGTTCGGCGGCCTGATCCTGCATGGGGTTGCCCAGCCATGCGGTGACGTCGCGCTCCAGGTCGGCCCAGGAGGTGAAATAGGGCACGTCGAGCTGGGCCATGGGGTCCAGGCGGGCGGCGGCTTCGCCGGGCGTCTCGAAGACGAAGTCGTCCCGGGACAGGATCGCTTCGGGCAGCTTCCTGAAGAATTCGAAGATGCCGGTGTCGGCCCACTGATGTTCGCCGATGGTCTCGTAGTCCATGAACAGGTTGATGATCTCGCCGCTTCCGGCCACCTTGTGCACCCAGTCCGCGTATTTTTCCACGGTCACGGGCCACTCGCTCCAGCCTCGGTCCGAGAAGCGGAAGGCCACATCGTCGGACAGCCGGTAGTTCTTGAGCAGGGCCTTGAGCTTGGAGCAGCTTGCGGGCTGGTACACGAAGTTGGGCGAGCGCCAGCCCAGGACCTGGTCCGCGCCTTCGGCCAGGATGGCCCTGTAGCCCATCTTTTCGATCTCCAGGGCCAGGTCGTTGTTGTAGATCAGCTCGGTGTTGCGGAAGGTCACGGGTTTGCTGCCGAAGAATTCTTCGAGGATGCGGCTGTGCATCTTCACCTGGCGGCGGAATTCCTCCCGGGAGAAGAGGAAGGCCAGGGAGTGATAATGCGTCTCGCCGATGAACTCCACGCATCCGGTGTCGGCCAGGGCCCGGAAGGAGTCCAGGACCTCGGGGCAGAACTCCTGGAACTGCTCCATGGCCACGCCGGTGATGGCGTAGGAGATGCGGAACTTTCCCTGATGTTGTTCGATGAGATCGAGCATCATTCTGTTGGCGGGCAGGTAGCACTTGTCGGCCACCTTGCGCATGATGTCGCGGTTGGCGGCCTCGTCGCGGTAGTGGTGGCTGCGGCCCATCTGGAAGAAGGAATAGTCCTTGTCCAGGCGCATGGGCTGGTGGACCTGGAAGTAGAAGCAGACGGATATCATCAGCGGCCTCCGGTAAGTTGCCGGTATACATCGAGAACTTTTTCTGCGGCCCGGTCCCATTGGATTTTCTTGAGGGTTTCCCGGCCCTGTTCGATCAGGGTCTCGGCCCGCTTTTCGTTGGTCAGGATGTCCTCGATCTCGTCGGCCAGGCGGTCCACGTCCCAGAAGTCCACCTTGACCGCGTGTTCCAGAATCTCGGCCACGCCGGATTGCTTGGAGACGATGCACGGGACGTCGAAGACCATGGCCTCCAGCGGGGTGATGCCGAAGGGCTCGGATACGCTGGGCATGACGTACAGGTCGCTCATGGCGTAGATGCGCTCCACATCGGTCCCCTGCACGAAGCCGGTGAAGTGGAAGCGGTCGGCCAGCCGAAGCTCGGCCATGCGCTCGACCATGCGCGGGAACATGTCGCCGGCTCCGGCCATGGCGAAGCGCACGTCGTTGTGATTGGCCAGGACCTTGGCCGCGGCCTCCACGAAGTAGTCCGGTCCCTTCTGGAAGGTGATCCGCCCGAGGAACAGGACCAGCTTTTCCTTGAACGGCTTTTTTACGCGCAGTTGGCCCAGTCGCCGCTCCTTGGCCACGGCGTTGTGGACCACGGTGATCTTGGCCGGGTCGATGGAGTAGCGGTGGACGATGGTTTCCTTGGTGAAATGGCTGACCGCGATGATTCGGTCGGCGGCCTCGAACCCGGCGCGCTCGATGTCATAGACCTTTTGGTTGATGTGCTCGCCCGAGCGGTCGAATTCCAGGGCGTGGGCGTGGACCACGAGAGGCTTGCCCGAGACCCGCTTGGCCTCGATGCCCGCCGGGGCGGTCAGCCAGTCGTGGGCGTGGATGACGTCGAATTTCTCGGTCAGTCCCAGGTGCGCGCCGATCAGGCTGTAGCGCACGATCTCGGCCATGAGGTTCTCGCCGTACCCGCCCTTGAAATCGTTTTTGAGCTCCCCGAAGATGTCCTCGGCGGTGACCGATTCGCTCTGTTCGAGCAGGGAGCGGTATTCCCGCTCGGTCAGGTACGGGCGCAGGGGGGAGATGACTTCGAGGACGGAAAGGCGCTCCTGGAGCTTCCGGATTTCGGTCACTCCGACCTTGGTGCGCAGGCGGTTGGCTCCGACCAGGGTCAGGTGATGGCCCTCCTCGTCGGAATCCAGCCTGGGCAGGACGAACAGGATGTCGGTGCCAAGCTGGGCCAGCCCCTTGGTCAGGCCGAGGCAGGCCGTGCCCAGGCCGCCGGAGATATATGGTGGGAATTCCCACCCGAACATGAGTACGCGCATGTTACTTTTCCTTGAGGAGCTTGTTCAGGCGGATGGCTTCGGCCATGGACCACGCCTGGGCCACGGCGCCCCTGGCCACGTGCGGCGGGTTGCCCGTATACAGCTCCGGCACCGCGCCGATGCAGACGTCGTCGGGGAATTCGCGCAGGATCGGCTTGAAGTATTTGCGCAGGAAGGCCTTGGCCCCGGCGCGGTCCTCGGCCTGGCGCAGCAGGGCCTGGCCGAAATGTCCGGCCAGCCAGGGCCAGACCATGCCTTGGTGATAGGCCGAGTCGCGGGTGTCGGCATCACCTTCGTAGTAGGGCGAGTAGGCCGGGTCGCGGGGCGAGAGGGTGCGCAGTCCGTAGGGCGTCAGCAGATGGGCCTGGACCACGGAGATGACCGCGCGCATATGGTGGAAGTCGAGCATGGTGTGCGGCAGGGACAGGGCGAAGATCTGATTGGGCCGGATGCGCCGGTCCTGGCCGTGTTCGTTGACCACGTCGCACAGGCAGTTGTCGCGGTCGTTCCAGAATCGGGCCGTGAAGTGGGCCCGGAGCCGGTTGGCGGCCTCGCGGGCGCGTGCGGCAAGGACGTCATCCTCGTTCTCGGCCAGTTCCAGGAAGCAGCCCAGGGCGTTGTACCACAGGGCGTTGATCTCCACGGCCGCCCCGTGGCGCGGGGTGACCGGGCGTCCATAGGCCTGGGCGTCCATCCAGGTCAGTTGGGTATGCTCGTTGCCCGCCCAGAGGAGTCCGTCGGGGGCCAGTCCGCACAGGGGCACGCGTCCGTCCAGGTGGGCGGCCACGATGTCGCGCAAGGCCGGGTAAATCTTGTCCTTGATGAACTTTTTCGAGCCGCGTGCGCCGAGATATTCTTGCACGGCCCAGAAAAACCACAGGGAGGCGTCCACCGAGTTGTAAGCCAGGTGGTCCGAGTTCTGATCCAGGTAGTTGGGCAGCAGTCCGTCGCGGGTCAGGCCCGCGTAGGCGGCCAGGACCTCTTCGCCGAACGCCTGGCGCCCGGCGTGGAAGGTCAGGCCGGGCAGGCTGATCATGGTGTCGCGTCCCCACTCGCCGAACCAGTGGTAGCCCGCGATGACCGAGGCGAATCCCGAAGGGTTGCGGATCAGAAATTCGCCGGAGAAATATTTGAGCCGCTGCACGGACTTGCTGCGGTCCTTGCATGCCTTGAATTCGGCCTCGCGCCGGGCGACTTCCTTCTTGCGCATGTGTTCCAGGTTGCCAAGCGGTTCCACCGAGGCGGCGAAGATCACGGGCTTGCCCTTTTCCAGGCTGGTCTCGAACATGCCGGGGCAGAACAGGTCCTCCTGATAGTCGAAGCCCCGCGAACGCTCCTTGAGGTATTCGATGTTGTAGATCCACTTGGGCCCGGGGAAGAATTCCGAGGTCCGGTTGGTGCCCATGTACAGGGGCGGCATGCCCTCGTAGGGCTGGATTTTGCGGCCGTTCTTCTCGGGGTAGGATTTGGGCCGCAGGAACATGTTCTCGCGGGTCAGGGTGTGGATGTCCCGGTAGGCCAGGAGCGGGCGCATGCGGAGTGCCGGTTTGACCTTGCCTTCGAGCAGCTCGTAGCAGATCAGCACAGTGTTTTTGCCGTGGATCATGAGAAAGGACTTGCGAATGAGCGCGTCGCCGATGCGGTAGGTCGTGGCCGGGTAGAGGCCCTGGTCGAAGGATTCCACAAACTGGTGCCCGGTGGGGTGGTAGACGCCGGGGTATTTGTTGGACGACAGCAGGAATTCCCGGTCGTTGGCCAGAACCGAGGTTTCCAGCTTGGAGAGCAGGACGAACCGTCCCCTGGGCTCCTTGAGGGCCGCGACGAGCAGGCCGTGATATTTGCGGGTATGGCAGTTGATGATGGTGCTGGAGGCATACCCGCCCAGGCCGTTCGCGTCGATCCATTCCTTTCGGGTCGCCGTCTCGGTGTTGACGCACTCATCTCTGGAAATGTGCAGCATGATGACCACCTGTGAAAAGAGGTTGCGAAGATGGGAGCTGCCCCGGGAAGGGGTATTTCCGATTTTTCAATTTGATAGCAAAAACTCGCCACTTGCAAGGGAAAAATAGCTCACGAACGGAATATTCGCCAAAGCGTACGGAAAGGGAGGAGTGGGGTGCGGCGCGGCCTGCCGGGGCATCCGTTCCGCCGGGCGGAGCGCCTAGGGAATGGTTCGCCGGATGGCTTTTTCAAGGTCGGTCTTGTCCAGAGGCTTGGCGATGTAGTCGGTCATGCCCTTGTTCAGGAAGTCCTCGCGGTCGCCCTTCATTGCGTAGGCGGTCATGGCGATGATCGGGATGCCGGTCTTGTCCGGGCCCACCTCGCCCTTGCGGATGGCTTGGGCGGCCTGGACCCCGTCCATGACCGGCATCTGGACATCCATGAGGACCAGGTCGAAGGCTGCGTCGCGCAGGGCGGACAGGGCTCGCTGGCCGTTGTCCACGGCCAGGACCCGGTGTCCCATGCGTTTGAGCAGGCCGGATACGGCCAGGCTGTTGACCCGGTCGTCCTCGGCCAGGAGGATGTTCAGGGACGAAGGCGGGGCGTCTGAGAGTCGCACCACGGTGTCCGGCGGCCGGTCTCCGGCCGGTCGCAGCGGCACGCACAAGCCAAAGGTCGAGCCCAGGCCCGGTTCGCTGTCCACGGCCAGGGTCCCGCCGAGCAGGCCGACCATGCGCTTGGAGATGGCCAGTCCCAACCCGGCGCCCTGGTGGTGGCGGGTGAAACCGCCGCTGACCTGGGTGAAGTGCTCAAAGATGTTTTCCAGCTGGTCGTTGGGGATGCCTATGCCGGTGTCCGTGACCGTGAAGAGGAGGTGGACCCTGTCCGGCCGCAGCCGGGGCAGGGGCGAGACCTCCACGGTCAGCCCGCCGGTCTCGGTGTACTTGATGGCATTGCCGATGAGGTTGATGAGGACCTGCTGGATACGCGTGTCGTCCCCGAAGAGGCGGTCCGGCAGGTCTTCGGGCACGACGAATGAGAGGGTCAGATCCTTGGACCGGGCGGCCAGGGTGAACATCTGCTCCAGACCGGCCATGATGTCCCGCAGGTTCAGGAGCTCCTCGCGGATGTCCAGTTTGCCCGCCTCGATGCGGGAGAGGTCGAGGATGTCCGTGAGCAGCCGGGTCAGCCGTTGGCTGGCCTCGATGCCGTAGGTGGCGTACTCGGTCTGTTCCTCGGTCAGGTCGCTGGTGCGCAGGAGCTGAAGCATGCCCATGATGCCGTTGAGCGGGGTGCGGATCTCATGGCTCATGTTGGCCAGGAATTCGGACTTCACGCGGTTGGCGGACTCGGCCATATCCTTGGCTTCCACCAGGGCCTGTGCGGTGCGCATCCGCTCGGAGATGTCCGAGAAGATGCAGGCGAACCGGCCGGGCGCGGGCCGGAAGGCGCTGACGTTGAAATACTTATCCTGCTCGCCGGAATAGTGCTCGAAGTGAATGGCTTCCCCGGTCAGGGCCACGTTGCCGTAGGTTTCGATCCAGTAGGGTTCGGTACCGGGGAAGACCTCCAGCACGGTCCGGCCGACGATGTCGTTCGCCTTCGTGCCGGTGAGCCGCTCGAAGGCCGGGTTGACCCGCAGGAAGCGGTAATCCACGGGCGTGCCCGCCTCGTCGAGGATGATCTCATGGGAGGCGAATCCGTCGAGCATTCGGCGGAACAGGAGCTGATACTCCTTTTCCATCGAGTGCTGGCGAGTGATGTCGCGGCTCAGGGAGAAGACCGCCTGGATCGTGCCGTTTTCGTCCCGTTCCGGGAAGAGCCGCCAGTCGAAATGATAGGACCGGCCCTCCCCATTCAGGTGGAACTGGGTGCTGAAGGGTTCGCCGGTCTCGTAGACCCGGCGGATGTGCTCATCCCAAAACGTGCACAAGTCCTCAGGGACGCCGACTTCCCGGTGGGTCTTGCCGAGGAAGTCCGACGCGGGGCTGCCGGAGATTTCAAGGATGTTTTCCGAGACGAAGAGATGGCGCGCCTCGCTGTCGAAGCGCATGACGATATCCGGCATGTTGTTGACCAGGGTGCGGTACAGATTCTCGCTCTCGTGCAGGGCCTCCTCGATGCGCTTCATCTTGGTGATGTCCATGGCCGCCGTCAGGATCACCGGCGCGCCGTCGATGTCCCGGAAGGGAACGTTGTGGACCAGCAGGGCGCTGCCGTTCGGGGTGCGGCTTTCCCAGATTTGGGCCTTGTCCGATTCCAGGACCTGGCGCATCCGTTCCCGTCCATCCGGATCGGACTCGTCGAACGAGGCCTCGTTGCGGCGAAAGTGTGCGTTGGCGAAGGTGATCTCATGGTCCCCGGTCTGTAGATAGACGGACAGGGGCAGGTGGTTCATGAGTGAGTGCATCCATTCACGGCTGCGGGCTACCTGGGCCTCGGCCCGTTTGCGTTGCTCGATCTCCTCGCGCAGGTGGGCGGTCCGTCGGTTGACCTGGACCTTGAGAAAGATCAGCCCGCCCACGGCCATGATCAGGGCCAGGGGGAGGACGAAGACCATGGACTGCTGGGCGGTTTCCGCGAAGGAAGGATCGCTTCGGGGCAGGATGGGGCTGAACCATTTGAGGTACAGCCGGTTGTAGGTCCCGTTGGAAAAGACGATGGCCAGCCCTTCGTTCAACCGGGCCAGAAGGGCGTGGTCGTCCCTGTGCACGGCCATGCAGAACTTCTGGACGAACCCGGTCATGGCGCTGTTTCCCGGACGCAGGGTCGGATCCAGGGGGGAACGCACGTCTTCCACGTTGGTCAGCCCGAGTTTCTTGACGATCTGCCAGCCGACCACCTGCTGTACCAGGACAGCGTCGCCGCGCCCCTCCGAGAGCATGCGCATGGCCTGGCCGTAGCTCTCGGTGAGGACGAGCTTCGAGGTCAAGTGGTTGCGCACGGCGTATTCCTGGGCGGTGTCCCCGCGCATGACCAGGACTTCCTTGTCTCGAAGGTCCGCCTCGTCGCGGATGCCCTTGGTCCCCGTGCGCACGAAGATGGAGCCGTGCATCTGCAGGTAGGGGATGGAGAAGTCGAAGTAGGCGTTGCGCTCCTGGGAATAGGAGACCAGGGGCAGGACGTCGATTTCACCGTCGGCCAACTCTCGCTTGAGGGTTGCCCATGGGCCGAGCTTGAAGCGGACGTCCAGCCCGACCTCGCGGGCCACGGCCTTGAGCAGGTCGACGGAAAAACCGCCGGGCGTGCCGTCGGGCAGGACCAGGGCGAGGGGAGGATAGTCCAACTCGCTGGCGGATTGGAGAACTGTGGGCACGGGCTCTTGCGCCGGGGATGCGGGGGCTGCGATTAAACAGACCAGCACTGCCGGAAGAAGACATTTTAGGATTGGGCCGAAAAAGGTCATACGGTTACCGCCGATGCCGTTCGCCCACGACACGTGGCGCGATTATCAGACTGTACAGCAACCGGCGTCCGATGCAAATAAGAAATGAACCAGGTGGGGAATGGAAGGGGGCCGGACCCGGGTCCGGCCCCCTGAGAGGTCAGCGGACCTTGAACCGCCGGATGCCGCCGCTGCGGTTGTCCACCAGGTGGACCGAGCAGGCGATACACGGGTCAAAGGAGTGGATGGTCCTCAGGATTTCCACCGGACGGTCTGGGTCGGGGCAGGGACAGTTGATCAGGGACTGCTCGGCGGCGCTGAGTTTGCCCTGCTCGCAGCGAGGGCCGAGGTTCCAGGTGGACGGGACGACCATCTGGAAATTCTCGATCCGGCCGCCCTTGATGCGAATCCAGTGGGACAGGGCCCCGCGAGTGACGCAGCAGGTGCCCACGCCCTGGGCGGTATCGACCATTTTCCACGGCTTGTAGATGGTGTCGTCGCCCGATTGGACCCGTTTCTCGGTTTCGTCGATCCAGTTCTGCATGCGGTGGATGAGCATGCGGGTCTCGATTACGCGGCAGACGGTCCGGCCCATGGTCGAGAAGAGTTGCTCCGGTTTCATGGACGCGGCCTTGAAGAAGGCGTCCAGGGCGGTCCGGGTTTCCTTCTCCTTGCGCGCGTAAGCCAGGGCGCGGCGGGCCAGGGGCCCGGTCTCCATGGCCTCGCCCTTGTAGCGGGGTGCCTTGGACCAGGAGTACTTCTCCTTGTCGTCGTAGCTCGTGTACATGGGCTGGGTCACGCCGTCGTAAGGCTTGCGCACCTCGTCGCCTTCGTACCAGCTGCGGGCCACGTGTTCGTCGATCAAGCCCATGTCCAGCTTTTCGTGCTTGCTGAGGTCGTTGCCCCAGAGCACGCCGGATTCGAAGTAGGGATCGCGTCCGCTCTCCGGATCGTGAAACTCGGAGAAGGCAAAGAAGTTCGATGTCTTGCCGTAGGTCAGCGCCTCGGGGAAGCGTTTGGCCATGAGCAGGATGTCCGGCATCATGGCGTTGTCCACGAACTCCTTGGCCTTGGCCCAGATCTGACGGAACTGATCCACCACTTCGAGGCGCAGGCTGTCGTAGCAGGTCACGCCGCCCACGACCATGGATTGGGCGTGGGGGTTTTTGCCCGCGAACAGGGCCATGGCCCGGCCGAGTTCCAGTTGGATGCGCAAGCCCTCAATGTAATGGGCCGCCAGGATGAGGTTCTCTTCGGGCGTGCAGCGGTATACCGGATTGCCGCCCAGGAAGTAGGCGTTTTCGAGAAAGCCCAGTTGGCCGCTGGCCACGAAATGCTTGAGGCGTTTCTGGACTATGTACAGGTCGCTCGGATCGGCGGAGCGCTCGCTGGTGGCGGCCACGAGCTTGCCTGCGGCCGTGGGGTCCGCCGACAGGGCCGAGGCCATGTCGATCCAGTCCAGTCCGTGCAGGTGATAGTAGTGCACCAGGTGATCGTGGATGATCAGGGTGGACAGGATCAGATGTCGTATGAGTTGCGCCAGGGGCGGGACCTTGAGCTTCAGGGCGTCCTCGATGGCCCGGATGCTCGTCAGGGCGTGGGTGTTGGTGCAGACCCCGCAGGCCCGCTGGGTGAACAGGGGAGCGTCCTCGGGCGGCCGTCCCTTGAGGATGACCTCGATGCCCCGGAAGAGCTGGGTGGAGACCCAGGCGTTCTTGACGCGGTCGTTTTCCAGCTTCACCTCGACCTTGAGGTGCCCTTCGATTCTCGACACCGGATCGACGATCAGCCGTTTTCTAGTGCTTGTGGTCTGGCTCATGCGGAATTTCCTCCTTCCGGCTGGATTGGGTTAACCCTTGGGGCCGTCTTCGATGGGGTGGAAGAACGGCGAGTAGTCGTCCCAGAAGTCGGGTTCGCTGCAGCCGATGCATGGGGCGCCCGCCTTGACCGGCCAGTTGACCTGATTGAACAGGGCGGTGGGACAGTTGTTGTAGGTGTATGGCCCTTTGCAGCCGAGCTGGTAGAGGCACCAGCCCTTCTTGGCCTCGGCGCTGTCGAAGCTCGGGGCGAATTCGCCCCTGTTGAAGTGTTCCTGTCGCGGGCAGTGGGCGTGCACGGTGTCTCCGTAAAACAGGGTGGGCCGGTTCCAATGGTCGAGCTTGGGCATGCCCTTGGTCAGCAGGTGGACCACTGTCCCGACGAAGTTCATGGGGTTGGGCGGGCAGCCCGCGATGTTGATGGCGGAGACGCCCACGGCGGCCAGGGCCTGGTTAACGCCTTTGGCTCCCGAGGGATTGGGCGCGGCGGCCTGAATCCCGCCAAAGCAGGCGCAGGAGCCCATGGCGATGGTCGCCTTGGCCTTGGAGGCCACCCGGGCGCATATCTGGAACATGGTTTCCCCGCCGACCTTGCCGTATTCGCCTCCGTGGTAGGTGGGGATGCCGCCTTCGATGACGCAGATGTACCCCTCGGGGTTGGTCAGGGCCTTTTCCAGGGCGGCGTGGGCCGCCTGGCCCGAGGCGGCCATGATTGTCTCGCAATAGTCCAGGGAAATGGTGTTCATGATGATTTCGTCGAAGAAAGGCTCGTAGGCGCGCAACAGCCCTTCGGTGCAGCCCGTACATTCGGCACAATGCAGATAGACCACCGAGGGCCGTTTCTTGGCCGTGAGGGCCTCGGCGATGGCCGGGGCGAAGCCTGGCCCCATGCCCATAAACACGGCCATGGTCCCGCAGAATTTCATGAACTCGCGGCGGCTGGGCTTTGGCCCGCCCGTCAGCATCTTGAGTGAATCGAGTCGGTTCCCGTTCGGCATACAATCCTCCTTGGGACTACTTGGACCTGTGGCAGGCCGTGGTGCAGCCCACCGGGTTCTTGCCGCCTTCGGTGCGCATCCGGGTATGACAACCCAGACAGCTCGGCGGGCCGGGAGAATGCCACGCGCGGTAGAAGCCGGACCGTTCGGTCGGGTCGTCGTCGGTGTGGCATTGCCTACAGCCGACGAATTGGCCCATGGTCTTGTCGGATTCCTTGTGGTGACATTGGCGGCAGGCCAGCCGGATGGCATGGAAACCGTGCGGGAATTTGACCGGTGCGACCCAGGTGTTCAGTTTCCGGTTTTCCTTGGGCCGGTCCAGGACGATCTGATCCGGCACCTCGTAGGCCTGCGTCGCGGTGACGGTGACGGCCGCCAGAACGGCCGCCGCGGCGAAGAGAAGCAGTTTTCGAAGCATAACCCCTCCGGTTCAAAGGTGGAATCGGTACTTTGCCCGACAGTATCACGTTCGCCTTGGACGTATATTATAGTTTGTCCGATTAGGGAAAAAATAACGGTCCGCGTCCAGCGTTGTGGTGGGGGCGAAAAAAAGGGAACTATCCCCTTAAATCCTTGGGAAAAACCAGGCGTTGAAAGCCGCTTCGCGGCGAAAATCAAAATGATTTCGCCTCCGGCGGGCAAGGACTCGCGCCCTTGCATCCCGTTTTTGCGCCTCTGGCGCGATATTTTTCCCTTCACGCGGCTTTTCGCCTACGAAAAGGGAGTTAACTATATAAATAAAAAAGGCCCCTGCAGTCGTTTGCGGGGGCCTTGCCGTCAGGGAGCCGGAACCGGCTTCGTTCGGCCGAAGAGCCGGTTCAGCCGTTGCTGGGCCGCGTCCAGATACGTGTAATAGACCGGGGTGAAATACAGGGTCAGGAGTTGGGAGACCATCAGGCCGCCGACCACGGCCAGGCCCAGCGGTCGCCGCGCCTCGGCCCCCGCGCCCAGGCCCAGGGCGATGGGCAGGGTGCCCATGAGCGCCGCCATGGTGGTCATCATGATCGGCCGGAAGCGGATGAGCGCGCCCTCGCGGATGGCCGCAGCCGCGCCGTGGCCGTGGTCGCGCTGTGCCTCCACCGCGAAGTCGATCATCATGATCGCGTTCTTCTTGACGATGCCGATGAGCATGATGATGCCCACGAACCCGTAGATGTTCAGGTCCTGGCCGAAGAGCATCAGCGTGAGCAGCGCGCCCACGCCCGCCGACGGCAGGCCGGACAAAATGGTCAGCGGGTGGACGAAGGATTCGTACAGCACGCCCAGCACCAGGTAGATGACCAGGATGGCCATGACCAGCAGGACCCACAGCCCGCGCATGGAGTCCTGGAAGGCCTGGGCCTCGCCCTGGAAGCTGGTGGACACGGAAGCGGGGACCACTTCGGCGGCCAATTGGGAAACCTCGTCCACGGCCGCGCCCAGGGATTCGCCCGGCGGCAGGTTGAAGGATATGGTCGCGGACGGCAGTTGGCCCGAGTGGTTGACGGACAACGGGCCCACGCCGAGTCCCCATTTGGCCAGGGTTTCCAGGCGGACGAGCTTGCCGTTCTGGGAGCGTACCGAGAGCATGGCCAGGGCGTCCGGGTTGGACTGGTATTGCGGCGCCAGTTCCATGATCACGTCGTAGGTGTCCGTGGGCGCGTAGATGGAGGAGACCTTGCGGTTGCCGAAGGAGGTCGAGAGGGCGTCCTCGATCTGGTAGGCGGAGATGCCCAGCGCCGAGGCCTTGTCGCGGTCGATGTCGATGTTCAACTCGGGGTTGTTAAACTCCATGTCCGAGGACACGTCCTGGATGCCGGGCAACTCCTGCATGCGTTTTTCCATGTCGGCGGCGGCCTGGAACAGCACTTCCGTGTCGGGACTCTGGAGGGTGTACTGGTACTGCCCCTTGGAACTGCGCCCGCCGATGCGGATGGCCGGAGGGTTGGACACGTAGGCCCGGATGCCCGGCACCTGCGAAAGTTTGGCCCGCAGACGCTGCTGGACCACCTCGATGGGGCCGCGTTCGCCGCGCGGCTTGAGATCGACCATGAGGCGGCCTGCGTTGCCGCCCCGGTTGGGCCCACCCCCGCCGACCACGGACATATAGTTTTCCACGGCCGGGTCCTTGACCAGGATGCGCATGAGCGCCTGCTGGCGCTGCTTCATGGTGTCGAAGGCCACGCCCTGTTCAGCCTCGGTGGAGACCATCAGGCGGCCTGCGTCCTCGGTGGGCAGGAAGCCTTTGGGAATGGCCCGAAACAGGACCACGGTCAGGCCCAGGACCAGGAAGGAGGCGAGCATGGTCAGCCGGTGGTGGCGCAAGGTCCAGTCCAGGGTGCGCGCGTAGAATTGTCGCAGCCCCTCGAAGCCCCGCTCGAACAGGTTGAACAGTTTGCCGTGGTGCCTTTCCCCGGCGTGCGGCTTGATGATCAGGCTGCACAGCATGGGGGTGAGCGTTAGGGAGACCACCCCGGAGATGAGGATGGAGGCGCAGATGGTCACCGCGAATTCGTGGAACAGGCGGCCCACGATGCCGCCCATGAAAAGCACGGGCAGGAACACGGCGGCCAGGGAGATGGTCATGGACACGATGGTGAAGGCGATCTCCCTGGAGCCGTCCATGACCGCTTCCATGGTGGATTTGCCCATCTCGCCGTGGCGGACGATATTTTCGAGCATGACGATGGCGTCGTCCACCACGAAGCCCACGGACAGGGTCAGGGCCATGAGCGAGATGTTGTTCAGGCTGAATCCGTAGAGATACATGACCGAGAAGGTGCCGATGACCGACATGGGCAGAGCCAGGCTGGGGATGAGCGTGGCCGACAGCCTGCGCAGGAAGAGAAAGATGACCAGGATGACCAGCCCCACGGTGAGCAGAAGGGTAAACTGCACGTCCTCAATGGACTCCTTGATGGATTCGGAGCGGTCGTAGAGCACGTTCAACTTGATCGCCGCGGGCAACTGGGCCTGGAAGGAGGGCAGCAGGTCGCGCACGGCCTGGACCACGTCCACGGTGTTGGTCCCGGGCTGGCGCTGGATGGCCAGGACCATGCCGGGCTGGCCGTTGTACCAGTTGCGCCGCCGGGTCTGCTCCACGGAGTCGAAAACGTCGGCCACGTCGGACAGGCGCACGGGCGCGCCCTTGCGCCAGGCCACCACCAGCGGCTTGTAGTCCTCGGCGTTCATGAGCTTGCCGCTGGAGCGGACGATGTACTCGCGTACCGGTCCGGCCACGGTGCCCACGGGCAGGTTGACGTTGCCCTTGCGCACGGCCTCGGCCACTTCGTCCACGCCCAGTTCCATGGCCGAGAGCTTCTCGGGCGAAAGCTGGATGCGTACCGCGTATTTCTGGGAGCCGTAGACCATGACCTGGGCCACGCCGTTGACCATGGAGATGCGCTGGGCCATGAAGTTCTCGGCGTACTCGTTGACGTCGGACAGGCGCATGGTCGGTGAAGAGAGCGAAAGATAGAGGATCGGCGAGTCCGCCGGATTGACCTTGCGGAAGCTCGGCGTGGAGGTCATGTCGTCGGGCAGCCGCCGCAGCGCCGTGGTGATGGCCGACTGCACGTCGAGGGCCGCATCGTCGATGTTCCGTTCCAGGGCGAACTGAAGGGTGATGCGGGTACTGCCCAGGCTGGAGATGGAGGTCATGGAGTCCAGGCCCGCGATGGTCGAAAATTGTTTTTCCAGCGGCGTGGCCACGGACGAGGCCATGGTCTCGGGATTGGCCCCGGAGAGCTGGGCCGAGACCTCGATGGTCGGAAAGTCCACGCTGGGCAGGTCGCTGACCGGCAGACGCAGATAGGCCATGACGCCGAAGACCAGGATGGCGGTCATGACCAGGGTGGTCATGACCGGGCGGCGGACGAAGAGGGCGGACGGGTTCATTGTTGTTTGTCCCCGGCGGGAACCGGGCCCTGGGCGGCGTCCCCGGTCCGCTCGTTCTTGATGGACACCTTGGCCCCGGGGCTCAGGCTGACCTGGCCGTCCAGGACCACCAGTTCGCCGGACTCGATGCCGGAGTTCACGACCGTGCGTTTGCCCACGATGTGGGAGGTGACCACCTGCCGCGCCTCGACCGTGCCGGAGGTCGGGTCGCCCTCGGCCGTCTTGACCACGTAGACGTATGGCCCCTCCATGCCCTGGAGCACCGCGCCGGTGGGCAGGAGCAGGGCGTTTTTCAACGTGCGCAGGGTCAGTTCCACCCGGGCGAACTGGCCGGGCCAGAATCGGGTGTCGTCATTGGGATAGGAGGCCAGCAGCCGGATGGTGCCCGTGGTCGTGTCCACCGCGTTGTCCACGGCGGCCAACACTCCGTCCACCGGCGTGGTGCTCGTGCCGGACGGGGTGATGCTGACCCGCATGGGGCCCTGTTTGCGGCGTTCCATGATCTCGCCCAGGTACCGCTCGGGCAGGGTGAAGGAGACATTGATGGGCTTGATCTGGTTGATGACGCAGAGCGTGCGGTCGTCGTTGGCCTTGATGACGTTGCCCACGTTGACCTGGACGATGCCCACCCGTCCCGAGATGGGGGCGCGGATGGCGGCGTAGTCGCGGTCGAGCCGGGCCTGTTCCAGGGCGGCTTCGCCCAGCCGGATGGTGTTCTCCAGCGACGTGGCCTCCGCAAAGGTGTTGTCGTAGGACTCCTGGGCGACCACGTTCAGGTCGCGCAGCCGGGAATAGCGGCGAAGGTCTTCCTTGGCCTTGTTCAGGTGGGCGCGGTCGCGGTCGAGCCGGGCCTGGGCCTCTTTGATGGCCAGGTCGAAGGAACGCGGGTCCACCTGGAAAAGCAGGTCGCCCGCCTCCACGTCCTGGCCGTTTTGGACCAGTTGCCTCTCGATGATCCCGCCCACCCGGGATTTGATCTCCACCGACGCCAGCGGGGTGACGTTGCCCACGGCGGACAGGGTCACGGGCACGTCCTCGCGCACCGCGGCTACGGCCGTGACCGGGACCACGCGCTCCCGTTTGGCTTTCTTGTCGTTGCCCCCGCAAGCCGCGAGGAGTCCCGTTGCGAGGAGGCAGAGCAGCCCGGCCGCAACCGGGCCGAGGACCCATTTTCGGAGCCCGCATCCATGACGATCGAAAACAGATGAGCGAGGCACATGCCCTCCAGGTATGCAGCCCCGCCTCGGGCGGGCGCCGGATGTCCGCCGGCCACCGGGCCTGATGGACGGTTGTTCAATTCATACTGTCCGCGTTTATAATTGCAAAGAAACGCAAACACAATGGGGTCGTCGCCGGGAACTGCTCCCCGTCCGGCTTCGCCGTGTCACCGCCCGGAGAATAGTCAGGCGATCCGGTCTGTTGACGCCATGAAAAAAGTGACGGTGGAACTGGTTCGCCCTCCTCTCTTCCACTACCCCCTATATTCCCTTGCCGCCCCATGCGTGCGGGCGGTGAATGTCTCCGAAATGTTGATCGGGATCAATGTGATGAATTAAATATTCTCCTATGATATGTACGTGAATAGCCAATAGTGGCTTGGAATGTAAGGAGGTATGATAATGACAGTATCCCGTAGAGGATTTTTGGGCGCGTTGGGGATCGCGGGGGCGGCCTCGGCGACACTGCCCGGAAATGCGCAGGCGTGGCAATCCAAGGCGCCGCCCGATCCGTTCGGCTGCCTGGTGGATCTGACCCGCTGCGTGGGGTGCCGGAAGTGCGAGCAGGCGTGCAGCGAGGTCAACGACCTGCCCGAACCCGCCGTGAAGTTCGACGACCTGACCGTGCTCGACGCCAAGCGCCGGCCGGACCAGAACGCTTTCACGGTTATCAACCGGTACTACACCGGGCGCATCGACGAGCGCGATAAACTGGTGCCGACCTTCGTCAAGGTGCAGTGTATGCACTGCCAGGACCCGGCCTGCGTGTCGGCCTGCATCACCGGGGCCCTGACCAAGAAGGAGAACGGGGCGGTCCATTACGACGTGAACAAGTGTATCGGCTGCCGCTATTGCATGGCGGCATGCCCCTTCGAGATCCCGGCCTACGAATACGACAAGCCCATCCTGCCCAGGGTGCGCAAGTGCACGTTCTGCTTCGAGCGCATCAGCAAGGAAGGCGGCAAGCCTGGCTGCGCGTCCATCTGCCCGGTGGAGGCGATCACCTTCGGCAAGCGTTCGGAACTGCTGCGCCTGGCACGGAACCGCATTGAGAGCGACCCGGCCCGGTATATCGACCACATCTACGGCGAACACGAGGTGGGCGGCACGAGTTGGCTGTACATCTCCAACGTGGATTTCAAGAAGGTCGGCTTCCAGGAACTGCCCACGCGGCCCATGCCGCAGACCACGGAGACCATCCAGAGCGCGCTGTTCAGCTACCTGTGGTCCCCGCTGGCCCTGTTCGGGGTCCTGGGGGCGGTCATGGGCGTGACCTCGCGCAAGCATGACAAGGAGAACGGCCATGACGCATAAGCCCGCACCTATCGATCGGCCCTTCTGGACCCCCGGCGTGCTGGTCATGCTCGTCCTGATGATCGGGGCCGGTCTGACCCTCGTCGTCCGCTACACCTACGGCCTGGCCGCCGTGACCAACCTGAGCAACCACTATCCGTGGGGCATCTGGATCGGCCTGGACGTGGCCTCGGGCGTGGCCCTGGCCGCAGGCGGGTTCACCACCGCCTTTCTGGCCCACATCATGGGCCGCCATTACTACGAGGCCGTGACCCGGCCCGCACTGCTGACCGCCGCGCTCGGATACACCTTCGTGGCCCTGGCCGTGACTTTCGACGTGGGCCGCTCCTGGGCCATCTGGAAGCCGGTCTTCTATCAGAATCACACCTCGGCCCTGTTCGAGGTGGCCATGTGCGTCATGGCCTACGTCACCGTGCTGTGGATCGAGTTCATCCCGGTCCTGGCCGAGAGGCTGGGCCGCAAAATCAAGCTACTGGCCTTCCTGGATCGCATCCTGGACAAGACCATGTGGGTCTTCATCATCCTCGGGGTGGTGCTGTCCTGCATGCACCAGTCCAGTCTGGGCACCCTGATGGTTATCGCGCCGACCAAGACGTCGCCGCTGTGGGCCACGCCGCTGCAACCGCTGCTGTTCCTGACCTCCGCCTTTGCCGTGGGCTATCCCATGGTCATCGTGGAGACGACCATCGCCACCACCTCGCTCAAGCTGGAGTCCGAGATGAACGTGCTCGGCCCGCTGTCCAGGATCACCATCCTGCTGCTCGGCGTGTACATGGTCATCAAGCTCGGCGACCTGGTCTCGCGGGGGGCGTACGCCACCCTGCTGGACGGCTCGGCCCAGAGCAACTCCTTCCTGGTGGAGGTGGGACTCGGCGTGATCCTGCCGTGGGTCATGCTCCTTTTCCCGGCGGTGCGCCGTTCGCGCAGGCTGTTGTTCTGCGCGGCCCTGCTCATCGTTTCGGGCGTGATGCTCAATCGGTTCAACGTGTTCGTGGTCTCGTTCAAGGCCCCGTATGCGGAACATCCGTATTACCCGGCCATAGGCGAAATACTGGTCACCGCCGGAGCCGTGGCCACGATCTTCTTCCTTTACAGGCTGATCGTGACTTGGTTCCCGGTGCTTTCCGCCCAACGACAGGAGGTGTCCCGATGATGAGCAAGCTAAATTGGCGGCTGGCCGCCGCCGTTCTGGTCATGCTCCTGGGCGTCGGGGTCTGCGGCTATGCCGCGCCCGCGCCGGATGCCAAGTCCGAGGCCGTGGAAAAGTCCCGCAAGGATCGGGTTCCCATGCCCGCAGGGTGGTCGCCCGAGGATCAGGTCAAGGCCGAGGAGGAGGCGAAAAAGGCGTACCCCTTCGTCAAGGACGTGCTCATGGAGGATCTGCCCCTGCGCCAGCAGCGTCTGCGCGAGATGGGGCTGGGCCTCAAGGACGTCAAGCACAGCTACATGCTGCTCGACAGCCCCTATGTGGACACCTATGAGCGCAAGTACGGGCCGGTGCGCTTCATGCATGCCAAGCATGCGGCCGCCCTGGACGGGGACTGTGCCGCCTGTCACCACTTCCGCCCGGCGGACGAAAAGTCCCCGGAAGCGGTGGCCTGCCGCGCCTGCCACCAGGACAACCGCCAGGAGAACGGCAAGGAGCGCATCGGGCTCAAGGCCGCCTACCACATGCAGTGCATGAACTGCCACGAGAAGATGAAAAAGGGGCCGGTCAGTTGCGAAGGGTGTCACGACAAGCGCCCGGTGGACCACAAGGAACTGGTCAAGCTCCCGGAAAATCCCACCCCGCAGCAGGTCACCCGGGAGTGCCTGCGCTGTCACGAGCAGGCGGGCGAGGACATGCTGACCACGGCCCACTGGCTGTGGCGCGGACCGTCCCCGTACACGGTGGAGCACCGCAAGAGCGTCATGTCCGGCAAGGGCACCACGACTCTGAACAACTTCTGCCTGTCCGCCATCAGCAACGAGAAGCGGTGCACCTCCTGCCACGCCGGTTACGGTTGGAAGGACGACACCTTCGACTTCTCCAACCAGGAAAATATGGACTGCCTGGTCTGTCACGACACCACGGGCAGCTACAAGAAGGCCCCGCCCGCGGCGGGCATGCCCGACCCCAAGGTGGACATGGTCTACGTGGCCAAGAACGTCGGCCCCACCAGCCGCAAGACCTGCGGCGTCTGCCACTTCAGCGGCGGGGGCGGGGATGCTGTCAAGCACGCGGACATGTCGGCCCAGCTGTATTGGCCCGACCGCAACTGCGACGTGCATATGGGCGGTTACGACTTCCAGTGCGTGGAGTGCCACAAGACCCGGAACCACAAGATCTCGGGCCGGTCCACTTCCGTGCCCGTGGCCGAAGGGTCCCGCGCTTGCGAGGACTGCCACACGTCCAAGCCTCACTATGGCGACAGCCTGCTCGACCATCACCTGAACAAACACTGCGAGACCGTGGCCTGCAATACCTGCCATTCGCCCATCTACTCCAAGTGCGCGGCGACCAAGACCTGGTGGGATTGGTCCACGGCGGGCGACAAGCAGCGCGAGGTGCACAAGGACAAGTACGGGAAGCCGGACTACAACTGGATGAAGGGTGACTTCCGCTGGAAAGAGGCGTCACAGCCGGTCTATGAATGGTTCAACGGATTCATGGAGCGCCGCCTGCTGGGCGACCTCATCGAGCCCGAGGCCAAGGGCTTCCGGCCTGGCGAACATCCGACGCCTGCGCAAAAGGCCGCCATGACGGTGACGGACATCACCCGTCCGGTGGGCTCCTTCGGGGACCCGCGCTCCAAGATCACGCCGTTCAAGATCATGGCGGGCATCCAACCCGCGGATGCCGAGTACCGGTATTTGCTGGTGCCGCACCTCTTCCCCTACGGCAAGGACGACGTCTCCGCCTTCTGGAAGGGGACCGACTGGCAGTCCGCGTTCAAGGAAGGCATGGCCAAGGCCGGGCTGCCTTACAGCGGCAAGTATATGTGGGTCGCCACCAACATGTATTGGCGCATCGAGCACGAGGTCATGCCCAAGGAGCACGCCCTGTCCTGTGCGCAGTGCCATGACAGCCTCAAAGGCGAAAAGACCTGCGACCGCTGCCATCAGGATGCCCGCGACGGCCGGTTCCGGGAATTGACGGAAAAGGGCGCGGACTTCGAGCTGCTCCGGATGATGGGCCGCGATGTGGGCGATCTGATCGGCAAGACCGACTACATCGACTTCAAGAAGCTCGGCTACAAGGGTGATCCGATCCTCTACGGCGGACGGTTTACCCGGTTGCCGCTTGGGCAGAGGCCGGAAAAGCGATAGAACGCGTCCGTTTGCGCAAAAATCCGGGCCCGGGGTCGCATGACTCCGGGCCCTTTTGCGTCCGGCGGAACGGGCCGTTGCCAAATGGAGAGGGGGGGGCGCACCGCCGGCCTGTCTGTCTGGAAAAGGTCGTCGTGCAGGCCTTCTCAGAACCTTATGCAAGGCGGTATAAGTTAGTACGTATAGAGTGGACATCTACTTGTATAATCAGACAAATATAATGTCTTTAGATTTGCGGACATGTTCTAGCTCCTCAAGTATGGCTATGTCTGATCCCATTCGTCCATTCCCTATGACCGCTCTCACAATAAGGAGCACGCATGAAACTGTTTGAAAAAGTATCTGTGAAACTGTCTGCTTCGTTTGGGTGTCTTATTTTGCTTTCCATCCTGCTCGGCGTTTTTTCGATCCTGAAATTGAATGTGATAAACAACGATTCAACCACCATGGTCGAAAACTGGATCCCGTCCATAATCAACGTCAATAAGGTCAATACGGCCACGTCGGATTTCAGGATCGCGGAGTTGCAACACACCTTGTCCATCGACGACGAGAGCATGCGGACCTTTGAGGGAAATATGGCGGAGGAGGAGGCGAAGATCAAGCAGGCGTCGGACGCCTATGAACAGCTTCTCTCGAGCGACCGGGAGCGGTCGCTGTTCCATGCCTTTCAAGCGGCCTGGGCGGAATATATGGCGGTTCACAAGAAGTTTCTCGCCCTCTCCAGAGCCAACAAGAACGAGGAAGCCCAAGCTCTTTTGCGCAACCAGTCGCAGGACAAATTCATGGAGGCCAGCTCGGCCCTGGAAGAGCTCATCGCCGAGAATTTCAAGGGAGCGGAGGCGCAGAGCGCCGAGGGTGATGCCAACTACGAGAGCGCCAAGCTCTGGATCAGTTCGATCCTGCTGGGCGTGGTCGCGATCAGCGTCCTGTTGAGCCTTCTCATCATTCGCAGCTTGCTCGGCCAGTTGGGCGAGGAGCCGGTGCTTATCGCCTCCATCGCGCACCGCATCGCCGAAGGCGATCTGACGCTGAACCTGACCCGGAGCAAGCCCGCCGTAGGCGCGTTCGCCGCCATGCAGCAGATGGTGGAAAAACTCCAGGAAGTGGTTTCCAATGTCCGGGAGGCCGCCGACAACGTGGCTTCCGGCAGCACCGAGATCAGCTCCACGGCGGAGGAGATGAGCCAGGGGGCCACGGAACAGGCGGCGGCGGCCGAAGAGGTCTCGGCGAGCATGACCCAGATGGCCGCAAACATCGAGCAGAACACCCAGAACTCCCGGCAGACCGAGGAGATAGCCAGCAAGAGCGCGAACGACGCCACCGAGGGCGGGGAGGCCGTGACCAAGACCGTGGTGGCCATGAAGGAGATCGCCGAGAAGATCACCATCATTGAGGAGATCGCCCGGCAGACCAATCTCCTGGCCTTGAACGCGGCTATCGAAGCGGCCCGCGCGGGAGAGCACGGCAAGGGATTCGCGGTGGTCGCCGCCGAGGTCCGCAAGCTTGCCGAGCGCAGCGGGACGGCCGCGGCGGAAATCAGCGACCTGTCCTCGTCCAGCGTGGAGGTGGCCGAGCGCGCGGGTGCCATGCTGACCAGCCTGGTTCCGAACATCAACAAGACTTCGGACCTGGTGCGGGAAATCACCGCGGCCAGCGACGAGCAGAACAGCGGAGCCGCTCAGATCAGTTCGGCCATCACCCAGCTCGATACGGTCATCCAGCAAAGCGCGTCCTCCACCGAGGAACTGGCCGCCTCCAGCGAGGAACTGGCCGCTCAGGCTCAGGAGTTACAGGCGACCATGTCGTTCTTCAGGGTTTCCGAGGGCGGCCAGAGCCAACCGAGCCGAACTTTGACCCGCGTGACCGAGCGCCGCGCCGCGTTGCCGCACGGCTCCGCCCCGAAGGCGCCCCGGGCCACGAAGCCCAAGCCCCTCGCGTCGGGTGCGGATGACGGTTCGGATCATGGCTTTGAACGGTTTTAATCGGAGAAAGCCATGACGACCGACCATTTTTCCAGACAATATCTGACCTTCGGCATAAACCGCGAGGTCTTCGCCCTGGATATCGCCCGAGTGCGCGAAGTCCTGGAGGTGACCGAGGTTTGCGAACTGCCGAAGACGCCCGACCACATGAAGGGCGTGATCAACCTGCGCGGCCACGCGGTGCCGGTGGTGGACATGCGCGGCAAGCTCGGCCTGGGGCCGGGTGAACGCACCGTGGATACCTGCATTATCATTCTTGAAGCCGGCGACGGGGCCGGGACGTTGGGCGTGATCGTGGATTCGGTCCGCGCGGTGGTGCGCATCGAGTGTGACGACATCGAGCCCGCGCCCAGGGCGGGCGGTTTTCGCCAGGCGGAATATGTCCAGGGGCTCGGCCGCAGCGACGGGCGTTTTATCATCCTTGTGGATGTGGACGCGATCTTTGCCGGGGAGGAGCGGCCTGTTCCGGACCGCACGGGACAGGTCCCGGCAATCGAGGAACCGGCTTCGGCCGCCTGTCCGGTATCCTAGGGAGCGCAATCCCGCGGGAGATAGCCGCCCCCGGTCTTGCCGGACCGGGGGCGGCCTGTCTTTTCGTTGGACGCAGGAAGAGGCCGGGCCGTCCGCAGCCTATGGCGCGACGTCCAGGTCCAGGGTGGCCTCGATCAGCGACTTGGCCCTGACCCCGCCACAACTCGACTTGGAGACCTCGTTGAGCAGGATGAGGACGCGATACGATCCGGGCTCGGCGAAGGTTATGGTCGTTTCCGGATAGCCGGGCCGGACTTTGGGCTTGGCGCCTTTGGGCCGGACCGGGAACTCCACGTTCACGGCGGTGTAGGCCCCCATCGGGAATTGATACCCCTTGAGGTCGAAGACCGCCTTGACGGGCTGTCCCGCCTTGGCGGGCCCTTGCAGGCGGACCTCGCCGCCGGGCGTCGCCGAATGGATTTCGTCGGCCCGGGCCGGACCGGACAGAAGCGCAGCCCAGGCGAAAGCCAGGACGGCGCAGGCCGCGAGCAGGGGGGTGAGGGAGCGTTTCTTCATGGCTTGATCATACGCCCGGTCCGGTATATTGCAAGGCATGGGTATCCATTGGGTATGCGCATGGGAGGCGTCATGAAGAACCGATCCGGCGAGCAGCGGCACTATTGGGACATGCTGATGAACCTGGAGGGGGAGGAGAACTATTTCCTCGAACGCTGGTCCATCCGCATGGAGCAGGCGGGCTACCTGGAACACACCACGGCCAAGCGGGCCGACTGCCTCCTGGCCCTTTCCGATTTTCTGATGCCCATGCGGGAGCACCGCGACCGGGGCATGGCCAATCCGGACTTCCCCTGGCTCATCCGCCATGAAGGGGAGTGGGGACGGCCGCAGATAGAATCCGCCCGGCGGCACCGCATGCGCGGTATCACCGCGGACATGTACATCGGCTGCTTCAAGACCTTCATCCACAGCCTGGTGGACGTCATCGAGAAGATGGACGGCTCCTACGAGAGCAAGGTCCAGGCGCGCCGCCACGTCAAGCTCTACGGGGACGCCCTGGAGGTCCTGTTCGTGCGCGACTGGACGCGCATTTTGCCGGACCTGGCCGCGCAGAAGCTGGATGAGGCCAACAGGCTGCTGACGCTGGAGAAGTGCCGCTACGAGAACATCCTGGACGCCTCGTCCGAGCTTATCCTGGTGGTCGGCGGCGACGGCCGGGTGACCAAGGCCAACCGGGCGGCCCTGGCCGTGCTGGACGCGAAGGAAGCCATCGGTGCGCCCGTCTGGGACGTTTTGTCCGTGGAGGGGCAGTCCCTGGCCGATCTGCTCAAGTATTATCCCGAGGGTACGTCCTGCGAGGTGAATCCGTTCAACGAGACCGTCGTCTACCGCATGCAGATCAACTCCATAGGCAACGTGTCCATGGCCAGCGACGAGTATATGCTCATGCTGACCAACATCACGGCCCACGCGGCCCAGCGCGCGACCCTGGAGCGGGTGGTCTCCGAACGCACCGAGGCCCTGCGCCGGGAAAAGGAGCAGCTTGAGGAGATGAACATCACCCTGCGCAACGTGCTGCAATCCATCGACCGCGAGCGCGCGCAGCTCCTGGGCGAGGTCTCGGCCAAGGTCAACAACCTGGTCCTGCCCGCTCTGGAACGGATCGAGAGCGAAGAGGACGCGGTCATCCGCAAGGGCTACCTGACCGTGGCCAAGGATCAGCTGGGCCGGCTGGCTCCGGGCAGCGGCGGTTCGGATCCACTGCTGCTAAAACTGACCCACATGGAGACCCGTGTGGCCCAGTTTATCCAGGCCGGGCATCCGTCCAAGGAGATCGCGGAGTCCCTGAACATCTCGGTGGAGACGGTCCAGACCCACCGCAAGAATATCCGGCGCAAGCTCGGCCTGCACGGCAAGAGCGTCAGCCTGTACGCCCACCTCAAGACTCTGGGGCTGACTGCCTGATTCTTTCGGAATGGGTAGTTGCTGCTACCCATTCTATCCCCACTTTCCCGTCTGTTGTCCTCTCGCATGATTATCATACTGGGTTAAGCATGATCCCGGTATGTTGTTTAATGGAGGAAAAACATGACGGACGAATCGCATACCTGTGACGAGGCCCGGGCCCTTCGGGAGTTCTTCGCGGCAAGGAATGCGGCGGACCTGAAGCGCGCGGCGGCCGGCATCTCCGATCTTTTTCATTTGACCCTCGCGCCGGACACCGACTGGATCGGCGCGGAATACGATTTCAACCGGCTCTTCGTCGGCCCCATGGCCGTTCCGGCCCCGCCCTACGCCTCGGCCTACCAGTTCGAGCCCACGCTCATGGGCAAGCCGACCATGGATGTGCGCGAGGCCTACCGCGTCCTGGGGCTCCGGGTCCCGGATCAAGGGCGCACCCCGGACGATCATCTGGCTTTCGAACTCGACCTGGCGGCGGCATTGCCGGGTCCGGGCGCGTGTCCGGAGGACGATCCCGCGCTGGCCGAGGTCCGGGAGTGGCTTTTGGGTGAGCACCTGCCGGGGTGGGTCCCCGCTTTCATCGAGGCCGTGCGGACGCAGCCGGAGGTCTGCGAACCCGTAAGCATGGCCATGGACGCTCTTGAAGGTTGGCTCGAAGCCGTTCGCCCCCCGGCAAGGGCAGGCGAGGCATAAAAAAACTTTCAACATGATCTGGAGGAGGATCATATGACAGCGAGAAAATGTATGTTCAGCAGACGGCGCTTCCTGCAAGGGGCGGCCGTGGCGGGCGCGGCGGCCATGCTGCCGTGCTCCCTGCTGGTGCCCGACGAGGCCCGGGCGGCCGCGTTCAGCGAAGGCGACTACCAGACCTTCCGCAACGCCTGTCCGCGCAACTGTTACGACACCTGCAGCATCAAGACCTACGTCAAGGACGGGGTCATCCAATTTATCGAGGGCGCATCCGAGTCCACCTACACGGACGGCGGCCTGTGCGTGAAGGGATACAGCTACACGCGGCGGCCCTACAGCCCGGACCGGGTCAAGTACCCCATGGTTCAGGACGGGCGGCGGTCCGGCAAGTGGCGGCGGGTGTCCTGGGACGAGGCCCTGGACATGATCGCCAGGAAGGTGCTCAAGCTCAAGGAAGAGGACGGCAACCTGCTCGGCCTGGGCATGACAAAATATTCCGGTAACTTCGGCATCACAAACTACGGCGTGGAAGGACTCATGTCCTCGCTGGGCTACACCACCCGTTTCGTCGGCACCCCGTGCTGGCCCGCAGGCATCGACGCCCAGAACTACGACATGGGCAACATGTGGTGCAACGATCCCGAGGACATGGTCAAGGCGCGTTACGTCATCATTTGGGGCGCGAACCCGGCCTGGTGTTCGGTCCATTCCATGAAGTACATCATGGAGGCCAAGCGGCGCGGCGCCAAGGTTGTGGTCGTGGACCCGGTCTTCACCCAGACCGCGGCCAAAGGCGACGTTTACTGGCAGCCCAAGACCGCCTCGGACGGAGCCCTTGCCCTAGGCATGGCCCGGCACATCCTGGACAAGGGACTGGTGGACGAGGACTTCGTCCATACCTACGGCCTCGGCTTCGACGAGTTCGCCGACTACCTGCGCAACAACGTGACCGTGGAATGGGCCGCCGAACAGTCCGGCATCCCGGCCCGTGAAATCATGGAAGTGGCCGAGGAATTCGCCTCGGCCGACCCGGCGACCATCTGGATCGGCTATGGCATGCAGCGCCACACCAACGGCGGGGCATCCGTGCGCTCCATCGACGCGCTCGTAGCCATGACCGGCAACGTCGGCAAGGAAGGCGGCGGCGCGCGCTACGGCCACCTCCAGACCTGGGGCTTCAACTACCACGCCCTGATCCAGAAGCAGCCCGAGGGCTCCAAGGGGTTCCTGGGCGGCGCGGCCAAGGGCGAATTCGACTTCACCAGCGGCTCGGGCGCGAACTATACCGATCGCACCGTGAACATCAACAAGACCGCCCAGGCCATCCTGGACTCCGCCGACCCGGCCATTCGCATGCTCTGGGTCTCCTGCAAGAACCCCTTTGCCCAGGATTTCGACCGGCCCAAGCTGGAAAAGGCCTTCGACAAGCTCGAAATGGTCGTCACCGTGGACCAGTTCTTCAACGAGACCGTGGCCAACTCCGACATCGTCCTGCCGGTGACCACGCTGTTCGAGGAATGGACGGTCAACGTCTCCTATTGGCACTACTGGCTGTCCGTCAACGAGCAGGCCATCAAGCCCATGTTCGAGACCAAGTCCAATATCGAGATCGCGGCGGCCCTGTCCAAGAAGATGAACGAACTGGCCCCGGGCTCCTGCACCTTCCCCCAGGACATCGACACCAGGGAATGGATGGAGAAGGAATTCAACCAGGGCATCTACGACATGTTCGGCATCAGCGACTGGACCGAGCTCAAAAAGGGCCCGGTCAAGGCCAAGCTGGCCTCCTCGGCGGCCTGGAACGACAAGAAGTTCGGCACGCCTTCGGGCAAGTACGAGTTCAAGTCCGAACTGTGCGAACAGCACGGCCACAAGGCGTTGCCCGAGTTCAAGGCCGGACGCGAGCATTATGACAAGTTCCGCCTGCTTACCCCGCATACCAAGTTTGGCCTCCACTCCCAGTTCGTCAATCTGGACTGGATGCACGAATACAACAAGGAACCCTACGTCTACATGCACCCCAAGGCGGCTGCCGGGAAGGGAATCGAGGATCTGGACATGGTCCGCGTGTTCAACAAGGTCGGCGAGCAAAAGGCCCGGGTCAAGCTGACCGACAACGTGACCGAGGACTGCCTGCTCATGTACGAAGCGTGGTTCGGCCGGGGCAACAGCTACAACGTCCAGAACCTGGTGGACGACGAGTCCGCCGACATGGGCGCGTTCAAGGCCGGTGCGCCGGGCGTGGCCATCCACGACCAGTTCGCCGACATCGAGCGGGCGTAAGGAGGATGATATGAAAAAGCAATACGCATTCCATGTGGATACCGAGCGGTGCATCGGCTGCTTCACCTGCGCCATGGCCTGCCGCAACTACTATCATCAGGTGGAGGGCGTGGTCTGGCGGCAGGTCCACCCTCTGAGCGAGGAGATCTATCCCCATCGGGAACGGGCCTTCCTGTCGTTGTCGTGCAACCACTGCGAGCATCCGGCCTGCCTGAACGTCTGCCCGGTGGAGGCGTACACCAAGCGGGAGGACGGCGTGGTCGTCCATCACCAGGAGAAATGCATCGGCTGCGGCAACTGCATCCGCTCCTGTCCCTACGGCGCGCCCAAGTACAATCCGGTGGAAAAGCGCGCCGAGAAGTGCAGCCTCTGCCACGAGCGGCTGGATGCCGGGCTCAAGCCCGCCTGCGTGCAGGCCTGCCCCACGGACGCCTTGCAACTCATCGACCTGGCCGAGTTCACGGAGACCAACGAGGTCCAGTACCCGGCGGGCTACCCCCGGATGGAGGAACTCAATCCGTCCACCCGGTTCGTCCTGCCTCAAACCCCCAAGATGGTCAGGAGGTAGCCATGCAGTCCATGGAAATTCCGCTCGTTCTGTTTACCGTATTCTCCCAGGCGGCCATCGGCCTGACCCTGATGCGCGCGGTGCGCACCACGGCCGACGGGCCCGTGGACGGGAGCGGCGGCGCCCGCCACGAATGGAGGCTCATCGCCGGACTCATGCTGCTCGGCATGATCGGTTCCCTGTTCCATCTGGGCCATCCCCTGTCCGCGCCCACGGCGCTCAACCACCTGGGCACGGCCTGGCTCAGCCGGGAGATTCTGTTCGCCGGGCTGTTCACCGGCGTGACCGTGCTGGCCGCGCTCCTGGCCGGTCGGGCGGGCAAGCCCGTCCTGGCCTGGGTCGGCACGCTGCTGGGGCTGGGCGTCATCGTTTCCGCCGGAATGACCTATGCGCCCCCGGCCCTGCCCGCCCTGCACAACGCCCTGCCGTTCACCTTCTTCCTGACCTCGGCCGTGATTCTCGGCTCGGGCTTCGGCAGTTGGTTCGCGGGCGGCGAGCGCGCGTCGCTGATGGCCCGTATCTTCACCACGGCCCTGGTGGTCGGCCTGGTCCTGAACCTGGTCGCTCCGTGCGTCTGGCTGTCGGGCGGCACGGTCATGCGTATGACCGGCGAGGCGTGGCTCGGTTCGAGCTTCTACTGGGCACATGTGGCCGTCCTGGCCGGATGCCTGGGCGTGGTCTGGAAGACGCGGACCATTCCGTCCTGGCTGCCGGTCGCGGCTCTGCTGGGCGAGTTGGTCGGCCGCGCCGGGTTCTTTGCCGACACGATTCATGCCGCCGCCAACATGGGCGGATTGTATTGATCCCTACCTCCACTCCGGGCGGGACTTGCCGGTCCCGCCCGGGACCTCCTTTGGCCGGAACGGGCCTCCCTCCGTTCCGGTTGCAAACGCCCCGCGAAGAGTATCTCGTCGCGGGGCGTCTTTATTGAAGTTCGGGAAGGGGCGGCGCCGAATGCGGCCGCGTTGGCGCTCGGCACGCCAGGGCGCATCCGCACCCGGGATGTCTGCACGCGCCACCGGAGGCCCCGGCGGCGCGTACTTGTTGTGGGTGTCGGTTCCGGGCGGGGTATGCGTCTTCAAAGTCGGGCAGCCACCGGGCCTGGGCCGCGAAGAGTTCGTCGGTCATGGCCGCGATCTGGTTCCGGGCGTTGGTGTTACGCCATTGCGGGCAAGGCAGGTTCCGGTCTCCGCACGGCAGGGGCACTATTTGCGTGCGGAATAGTACAGGCTCCGTCTATTTGATCAATAGATTGCGATAATGCGTTGATCTTGCACACGGTTCGAAAACGTCGCAGCAGGCGTGAGACGGACAAAAAAACCGGCGTTCCGCAATGGAACGCCGGGGGCGTTTTCGGTCGAAAGGGAAAGGGGCAATCAGCCCTGGATGTGATACCGCTCCATCTTGGCGTACAGGGTATTGCGCCCGATGCCCAGGGCCTTGGCCGTTTTGCTGATGTTTCCCTGGTGGAAGTCCAGTGCTTCGCGGATGGCGTTGGCTTCGCGTTGCTTGAGCAGGAACCCCTTGCCCTTGGAATGGCCGTTGCCGGACACGGCCTCGGCGCTGGTCCGTTCCAGGAGATAGTGGGGCAGGTGCTCGGGCAGGAGCAGATCGCCGGACAGGTTGTTGGCCGCGTATTCCAGGCAGTTGATCAGCTCCCGGACGTTGCCGGGCCAGTTGTGGCGCGCCATCAGATCCCTGGTCTCGGCGGCGATGGCCGGGCAGGGGATGCCGAAGGACGCGCACAGCCTTTTCAGATGGTACTCGGCCAGCAGGGCGACGTCGTTGCCGCGTTCCCGCAAGGGCGGGATGGCGATGGTCACCACGTTGAGACGGTAGTAGAGGTCCTCGCGGAAGCGCCCCTGGTCCACCAGTTCGCGCAGGTTCTTGTTGGTGGCCGCCAGGATTTTTACGTCCACGGGCAGGGGGGTGGTTCCGCCCACCGGGACCACGGCCCGTTCCTCCAGCGCCCGGAGCAGGTTGACCTGCTGGGACATGGGCATCTCGGAGATTTCATCCAGGAAGAGAACGCCTTTGTCCGCCTTTTGGAATTTGCCCACCCGGCCGCGCTTGACCGCGCCGGTAAAGGCGCCTTCGCGATAGCCGAACAGCTCGCTTTGGACCAGCTCCTCGGAGAACGCGCCGCAGTTGACCGCGACAAAGGGCTGATTGGCCCTGGGGCCGGCTTGGTGGATGCCTCGGGCGAAGAGCTCTTTGCCGGTGCCGGACTCGCCGGTCAGCAGGATCGTGGACGGGGTCCGCGCGGCGTTGGCCGCCTGGCGGATGACCGTGCGCATGGCATGGCTGGCGTGGAGGACGTGATCGAATCCCTTGATCGCTTCCGGTTCCGGCTGCTTGCGGGACACCGACTGGCTCGACGAAAACTGCCGGGAACGTTGGGTCTCGCTGACCGTAACGATGGAATCCAGCCACGCGCCGTTGGCGCTGAAAGTCGGCATGACCCGGATGTACAGGTTCGGGTTGACCAGGCACTTGACGATGACCGGTTCGCACAGGGACGCGTTCTTGGCCTGGGCCAAGTACGGGCCGAGGTCGAACAGCTCTTCGGCCTTGCGGCCGCGCAGGGCGTCGCCGGGGCGGCCCAGGAGCATCTCGGCAGTGTTGTTGGCGCTGGTGATCCGGCCTGACTTGTTCAGGAACAGTACGCCGGTCATGACCGAGTTGAACATGGAGGAGAACAGGGAGGCCATCTGGCCTTCGAGTTCGGAGCAATAGAGGCGGCTCAAGTTCTGTTCCAGGGCGCGAGCCGCGTGCAGGACCAGTTCCATGGCGCCCGAGTGGTCGGATGCGACCGGGCCGGAAACGTCGAAGCAGCCCCAGATGTTGCCGCGCGGATCGAGGATCGGGGCGGCGGTGCAGTTCCAACGGTGGTGGGACTCACAGAAGTGTTCCGAGGCGAATACCTGCATGGGGCGGCCCGTGGCCAGGGCGGTGCCGATGGCGTTGGTGCCCACGCAGGACTCGGCCCAGTTGGCCCCGGGGCCGAAGTTCAGCTTGTCGGCCTCGTGCAGGACGTCCAGGTCGCCGCAGGTGCGGGCCACGCGGGCGTCCGCATTGGCGATGGTCATCAACAGCCCTTTGCCTTTGATGGCTTCATAGGCCGTGGATTCGACCTCGCCGCAGATCTTTTCCAGGGTGGTGGTGAACTGTTCCAATTGGTCCATGGGCAGGAAGTCCCAGCAGCTCCGCGGGGCCGGGTCCACGGCCATATCCTTGCAACGCCGCCAGGAATCCAGCAGGGCCGGGTTCACGTTCTTGGCCTTCAGGCGTTTGCCTTCGACGAACAGTTTCCAGTTTGAGTAATTTACTTGGGCATTCCGCTGCTTGTGCGTACAGGACACGGGCAGCGCTACCGCCGCGTCCGACGCGTGCGGATCCTGACGTATTTCAAATCCGTTCCCATCTCTGAGGAGCAAGTGCATGCCTTACCTCCAGACTGACACATACTATCGCATGACCGCATGGTTTTTGTCCTCCAAGGGTAGAGAACTGTCAAGTGTTCCATTTTTGAACAACGTCAGGCGGCTGAATTGTCGAATAAGTATTTGATATCAGCAAGATGTGGCGGATTGGGCAAATTGGGGAAGAATGGCCTCCAGTTGTTCGTCCACCGAACACTTGGCCGATACATAGAGTATAATATGTGGTCATTATGTTGAAATAATTGAACTATACCGCTTGGCACCGCCGTTGCAGTCCCCTGTTCAAACGTACGCAAAAAAAACCAGGAGGACTTGGTTATGGCTCATGATGTGATTATGCCCAAGTGGGGCCTGACCATGAAGGAAGGTAAGGTCGCACGCTGGCTCAAGGGCGAAGGAGACCCGGTCGAAGCCGGAGAACCCTTGTTCGAAGTCGAGACCGACAAGATCACCAACTCGGTCGAGGCGCCCGCCAGCGGCGTCCTGGCCAAAATCATCGTCCCCGAGGGGGACATGGCTCCGATTAAAGCCGTTTTGGCCATCATCGCCGCACCGGGCGAGGCCGTCGACGCGTCGGCGCCCGCAGGCGCGGCTCAACCCTCGGCCGAAGCGGCTCCTGCCGCTGCCGCCGAAACGCCCGCCGCCGCTCCCGCCGGGGACGGCAAGTTCGTCCCGGCCATGCCCGCCGCGCGCAAGCTGGCCAAGGAACTGGGCGTGGATCTGTCCACGGTGACCGGCACCGGCAAGGACGGCAAGATCACCGCCAAGGACGTCCAGGCTACCGCCGACTCCGCTTTTGCCGGGATCAACGCCAGCCCCAAGGCCATCGAGTTCGCCCGCAAGCAGGGCGTGGACCTCAGCCAGGTCACGGGATCGGGCGAGGATGGCCGGATCACCAAGGCGGACATCCTGCGGGCCATGAACCCGTCGGCCGCCCAGCCCGCGTCCGCGCCGCAGGCCCCCAAGGATACCGTCGTGCCCATGGACGGCGTGCGTAAGCTCATCGCGGAGAACATGCAGGCCAGCCTGCAGAATGCGGCCCAACTGACCGTGTTCGTGGAAGTCGACGCCACCGAGATGGTCAACCTGCGTGCCCGGCTGCTTGAGCGCAATAAGCGCGATGCCGAGTATCGCCTGTCGTACAACGACATCATCTCCTACGCCGTATGCCGCGCCCTGAAGCGCCATCCGGTCATCAACTCCACCCTGCAGGCGGACGGCATCCATCTGCATCCCCACGTCAACCTCGGTATTGCCGTGTCCATCGACAACGGGCTCATCGTGCCCAACGTCAAGGAAGCCGACACCTACGGCCTCGAAGATCTCAAGGCCAAGGTCCGCGACGTGGCCGGTCGGGCGCGCAAGGGCGGCCTGAACATGGACGAGATCTCCGGCGGCACCTTTACCATCAGCAATGTGAGCATGCTCGGCGTGGACGGTTTCACGCCCATCCTCAATCCGCCCGAGACCGGCATCCTGGGCGTCGGACGCATCATCGAAAAGCCCGCCGTGCACAATGGCGAGATCGCCGTGCGGCAGATGATGACCCTGTCCCTGACCTTCAACCACATGACTACGGATGGGGCTCCGGCCATGGCCTTCCTGCGCGAGCTGGGAGACATGCTGGAAACCCCGGGCCTGATGATCGTCTAGGGGGCACCCATGGCATTGAAACGGTTTGCTATCGAACTCGGCTACGCCGCCGACCTGCACGGCGAGGACATGACCAAGGCTGCCGTCCGGGCGGTGCGCGACGCCGTGTCCCGCATATGCCTGTGCGGCATCATGGAGATCTGCGGCCGTGATCAATTCCAGGGTGTGCACGTCCATGCGGACGTGGCCGTTCCGAATCCCGACGGCGTGGACCGCGACGCGGTGCTCGCCTGCATCCCCATCGGCGAAAAGACCCTGACCGTGACGTCCGGCGGCATGAGCGTGCCGGGCATCGAGGTCCCCTGTTTCGCCCCGGGGGTGAGCAACATCGTCGCGGCCTGCGCGGCCCTGACCGTTTCCATTGAGATGGACCCGGCCGCGGGAGCGGATGGATCGAACAACCAGGCCTGCGGGTGCGCCGCCAAGGCCAAATAACTTACAGGAGAGAAAGCAATGGCTCTCAGCAAGAAGACATTGATTCACATGTATGAAACCATGAACAAAATCCGTTTGTTCGAGCAGAAGCTTCAGGAGTTTTTCGCTGCGGGCGAGATTCCTGGCTTCGTGCACCTCTACCTCGGTGAGGAAGCCGTGGCCACCGGTGCCTGCTCGGCCTTGACCGATGCGGATATGATCACTTCCACCCACCGCGGTCACGGCCACCTGCTGGCCAAGGGCGGCGACCTGAAGCTGATGATGGCCGAGATCTTCGGCCGCTCCACCGGCTACTGCAAGGGCAAGGGCGGTTCCATGCATATCGCCGATTTCGATCTCGGCATCCTCGGCGCCAACGGCATCGTGGGCGGCGGCGGTCCTCTGGCCGTGGGCGCGTCCCTGGCTTCGAAGTACAAGCAGACCAAAGACGTGACCGTCTGCTTCTTCGGCGACGGCGCCTCCAACCAGGGCACGACCCAGGAAGCCCTGAACGCGGCCTCCGCTTGGAAGCTGCCCCTGGTCTTCGTCAACGAGAACAACGGCTACGGCATCTCCTGCCCGCAGTGCAAGTCCATGGCCGTGGTCGATATCGCCGACCGTGCCGCCGCTTATGACATGCCCGGCGTGGTGGTGGACGGCAACGACGTGCTGGCCGTGTACGAGGCCGTCTCCGAGGCCGTCAAGCGCGCCCGCAACGGCGAGGGCCCCTCGCTCATCGAGTGCAAGACCTACCGCTGGCGCGGCCATTTCGAAGGCGACGCCTGCACCTATCGCTGCACCGAGGAACTGGAAGAGTGGATGGCCAAGGATCCCATCCCCCGGTTCGAGGCCAAGCTTGTCGAGGGCAAGACCCTGACCCAGAAGGAAGCGGACAAGATCAAGGAAAGCATCGCCAAGGAAGTCGCCGAGGCCGTGGCCTTCGCCAAGGAAAGCCCGATGCCCGCGACCAGCGCGCTCATGGACGACGTCTACGCCTAGGCGGCGGTTCATCTTTCTCGAATCCTTAAAAATTCAATGGAGAATACAATGTCCGAAAAAACATATCTTCAGGCACTCAATGAAGCATTGAAGCTGGAAATGGAGCGTGACGAGAACGTCTTCATTCTCGGCGAGGACGTGGGACAGTTCGGCGGTTGCTTCGGCGTCACCCAGGGGCTGTTCGATCAGTTCGGCGAGCGGAGGGTCATGGACACCCCGATCACCGAGAGCACCATCGTGGGCGCCGCCGCCGGCGCCGCCGCCGCCGGGCTCCGGCCCGTGGCGGAGTTGATGTTCGTGGACTTCATCGGCGTGGCCATGGACCAATTGTTCAACCAGGCCGCCAAGATGCGTTTCATGTTCGGCGGCAAGACCACCGTGCCCATGACCCTGCGCATGCCCCAGGGCGCGGGCATCGGCGCGGCCGCCCAGCACTCCCAGTCCCTTGAGTCCTGGTTCATGAACATCCCCGGCCTCAAGGTGGTCATTCCGTCCACCCCGTATGACGCCAAGGGACTGCTCATCAGCGCCATCCGCGACGACAACCCGGTCGTCTTCCTGGAGCACAAGCTGCTCTACGGCGTGTCCGGCGAAGTCCCGGACGAGAGCTACACCATCGAGATCGGCAAGGGTGAGGTCAAGCGCGAGGGCACGGACGTGACCATCGTGGCCACCTCCCTGATGGTCCACTCCGCCCTGGAGGCGGCCGAGCGGCTCAAGGCCGACGGTATTGACGCCGAGGTCGTGGACCCGCGTTGCCTCCAGCCGCTGGACAAGGACATCATCCTCGACTCCGTGAAGAAGACCCACGCCCTGGTCGTGGCCCACGAGGCCGTGACTTTCGCCGGTCCCGGCGCCGAGATAGCGGCCATGGTCGCCGAGGAGGCCCTGGATTATCTGGATGCTCCCGTGAAGCGCGTCGGCGCCCCGTTCTGCCCGGTGCCGTTCTCGCCGCCGCTTGAGCAGTTCTACATCCCCAACGCGGACAACATCGTCGAAGCCGTCAAGAGTCTTCGCTAATCCCACACCCTGGCGGGAGGGCGGTTTCGGCCGTTCTCCCGCCGCATTTCATGAGGGCGCCCCTTTGAGCATCGCAGCCATTCTGGCCAATCCCGCTTCCGGTAAGGACATCCGCCGCCTGGTGGCCCACGGGTCCGTATTCGACAACCAGGAGAAAGTGCGCATGGTGCGGCGGCTCATTCTCGGCCTGGAAAAGGCCGGGGTGACGAAGATTCTGTATATGCCCGACGGCTACGCCATCGTGCCCAGGGCCCTCAACGCCATTTCCCCTTCGATCCCCGTGGAGCCGGTGGAAATGCCCATCCGCAACAACCAGACCGACACCACCACAGCGGCGGGCATCATGGAAACTCTCGGTGCCAAGTGCCTCGTCGTCCTCGGCGGCGACGGCACCAGCCGTGCCGCCTGCAAGGGCTCGGTAGCCATCCCGGTTCTGCCGCTCTCCACGGGGACCAACAACGTCTTTCCCATCATGGGGGAGGCCACCGTGGCCGGTCTGGCCGCCGGTCTGGTGGCCTGCGGCCGCCTGCCCGTGGAGGCGTGCTGCTATCGGTCCTGCATGTTCGATATTCTGATCAACGACGAGGTCGTGGACATGGCCCTGGTGGACGCGGCCGTGTACGACGACGTCTTTCTCGCCTCCAAGGCCGTCTGGCATATGGAAAAGGTCCCTCAATTGTTCATGACCCGGTGCAGCGCCGGTTCCATCGGCCTGTCGGCCATTGGTGGCCAGTTGCGGTCCATCCGCCCGGAGGAGCCGCTCGGCCTGGCCCTGCGCCTGGGCGAGGGGTCTCCCGTGGTGGTCACGGCGGCCATCGCCCCGGGCATGTTCGCCGACGTGCCCATCTGCGGTGTTTCCGAGATGGCCCCCGGCCAGCTCTTCCACATCGACACGAGCCCCGGGCTCATCGCCCTGGACGGCGAACGTGAAGTGGAGATCCGTAGCGGAGCCCGCGCGTCCATCCGTCTGAACACCGAGGGCCCCCTGGTCATCGACGTAGGCAAGACCATGGATCTGGCCCGGATAGAAGGGCTGTTTCGTCAACCGTCATAACGACAAGGAGCAATCATGGGCAACGCATTGAAGGCTGCGTTCATCTTCGTCGCACCCGGCGCCGATCCGGCGCGCAACCGCAACTGGGTCAAGACCGAGGCCGTGGAACTCGTGGCCGTGGCCGTGAAGGATTATGCCCAGGCCGAGGCCGTGGCCCGGGAATTGGTGGAGAAGGAAGGCATTGCCGCCATCGAGCTGTGCGGAGGTTTCGGCTCGGCCGGTACGGCGCGCATCGCTGCGGCCGTAAATGTTCCGGTGGGCGTGGTCCGGTTCGACATCCATCCCGGCCTGGGCAACGTCAGCGGCGACACCCTGTTCGGTTAGCCGACGAAGAAAGAGAGGGTGCCTCCCCGGCCTCCGTTTGCGCGCAGGCGCAAAAGGGGTGCAAGGGGGTGTGCCCTTTTGCCGGTTCGGCGTAAGGCCGGGGCGGCCCGCACGGGGATCTAGGAACCGGCGAGTACGTGTTGCTTGGTCACGAAACAGGTGAACGTGCCGCTGAAGACCACATCCTCGCCGCAGGCCACTTCCACCTGCACGAGATGCTTGCGCTCCTGCGGGGTCTGGTCCTGCGCTTTGGCCACGAGCACGTCGCCGACACGTGACGGCTTGAGAAAGCGGGTCTCGGCCGCGCCCAGGACCACGTTGGGATGGTTGACGGAGAGCATGGCCGCGTAGTCCGCCAGTCCGAAGATGAACCCGCCGTGGACCAGGCCGCTGGCGTCGGCGGCCATGTTTTGAGCGCAGGTCAACCGCACTGTGCTGCTTCCTTCCCCGACCTCGACCGGTTCCCCGCACAGGGATCTGTCGATGGCTTCATGCGTCTTGATTTCCATGTTTTCCTCGAGGTGGGCCGTGTGCCCGCCGTTTGCGACGGCGGACCATCGGGAACCGGGGAGGCGCTTGCCCCCCCGGTCCCGATGCAATTCCGCCGATCGGTTAGTCGAAAAGATCTTCCAGTTCGTCGAAGACGTAGTGCATCTGCATGATCTTCGGCGAGCCGCCCATTGCGGTGGCCAGCAAAGCGGCCTGCATGATCTCTTCCTTGGAAGCGCCAAGGCTGGCCGCGGACTGGATATGCAGGGAGATGCACATGTCGCACTGGGACATCAGGGAACAGGCGATGTGAATCAGTTCCTGCGTTTTGTGATCAAGGGGACCAAATTGGCTGATTTCCTTGGTGAAGGCAAGGTAATTGGGGAAGACGTTACCCGCACGCTGGGTCATTTTCGCCAAGGTCATTGCTGCTTTTTCGGCTGCATCCATGAGAGTTTCTCCTGAGTTTTAAAGTTGAGATGCAGTGATACAGCAAGGAACATGCCCTAGTGATGTTTGTTATGAAAATCAAACTGTTAGATTATATACTCGATGGGAATGAGGGGAAAATGGGGTCGGAGCCTGTCCCGGACGTGAACATTGGTCGGATTTCGAACAAGTCCGCCGGGCCGGGACAGGCTTCGAACAGGCCTCAGAACAGGCTGTCCAGGAGCGCGGGCAGGGTAACGTCGTGCAGGTATTCGTCCAGCGGCACATCGGCCAGGCGGGCTTCGATCTCGGTTCGTTCATGTCGGCAGTCCAAAAGGCGTTCCTCCAGGGGAGCCACGTCGCGCACGCCGAAGTAGTCGCCGAAGAGCCGTGCCTTGAGGATGCGCCCCTTCTTTACATATAGATTTACATCCAGCAGGCCGCCTTGGGTGCGGGTGCGCTTGGAGAAGTTGTAGGCGGGCGAGGAACCGAAGTTCCAATCCCAGGTACGGTAACGCCGTTCGGCCAGAGCGTCGATGACCGAGGTTTCGCGGCCGGTCAGGGCCATGTCGTCCGGGGCCGCGCCCTCGGAGACGAAGTCCATGAGCGCCCGGATGAAATCCGTGACCTCCATGGGGGTTTGCAGGTGGCTGGAGATGTTCGTCACCCGCGAGCGCACGCTCTTGACCGCCTTGTCCCGGTATTTTTCCGGATCCACGCGCAGGGCTCCGCTCAGGTCGGTCATGTCCGAGGCAAAGAGCAGGGTGCCGTGGTGCAGGATGCGTCCGCCGTGAAAATGTTGAGCGTTGCCCGAAAATTTCTTGCCGTCGATGAGCAGGTCGTTGCGCCCGCTGAAGACGCACTCCACGCCCATGGCGCGCAAGGCCTGCTGGATGGGCACGGTGAAGCGCTCGAAGTCCAGCCCTTCCGATGGGTTGCCGTTGTTGATGAAGGTGAAGTTGATGTTGCCGAGGTCGTGGAACACGGCTCCGCCGCCGCTCAGCCTGCGAACCACCGGGATGCCGCGTTCGCGGGTGAAGGCTTCGTCGATTTCGGCCAGGGTGTTCTGATTCCTGCCGACGATGACCGCGGGCCGGTTGCGCCAGAGCATGAAAATATCGTCCACGGATTCGGTCAGCAGCCATTCCTCGGCGGCCAGGTTGAAGGCGGGATCGGTGGATTCGTTGTAGATGTATCGCATGCTGTCTCCTTTGCCCGGGGAATGCAAAAGGTGGGCCCCGGGCAGTGCCCGGTGTTTTTTGGGGGGGGCGGCCCGGCGCTCGCCCTATAACCCGGCTTCGGTTCGCCGGGCAAGGGGTGTGCATGCGGCTGGCCTCGGACGGGCGGAGGGGGTATGGGCTTTGCATTGCAAACGCCCAAGGAGAAAACACGTGACCGATTGCATTGATATCGACCTGGTGGCCAACGCCGGCGTCCTGGTCCGGGGGGGCGGTCTGGGGCTGCTCGTGGACGGCATGCACAACCAGGACGGGCATCCGTTCGACCGGACAAGCCGGGAGGACATGGACCGCATGGGCCGGGGAGAGGGGCTTTTCGCGCAGCTCGACTACCTGCTCTTTACCCATGAGCACCCGGACCACTTTACTCCGGAACTGGTCCTGGCCCATCTGGAGCGCCGCCCGGTCAAGGGCGTCTTCCTGCCGGACGCGGTTCACGGGTCGTCCGATCTGGACCGGCTCGTCGGCGAGCTTGAGCGCCGTTCCGTTCCGTATTGGACCATGGGGCTTGCGCCGGGGCGGACCCGGACGGTCACGCCCGAACCCGGCCTGACGGTCACGGCCGTGGGCGCGCGGCACATGGGCAAGCAGTTCCAGGAAGTGCGCAACGATTGCCTGCTCGTCGAGCTGGAAGGGATGCGCCTGCTCTTCACCGGCGACGCGGATCACGTTTCGGCCTATTACGAGGAGGCCTTGCGGGACGTGCCCATCGACGCGGCCTTCGTCAATCCGATCTTCTACCACAACCCGAACGGGCAAGCGATCATCGACGGCATCTTTCGGCCGCTGGAGGTGATCGTCTACCACATGCCTTCCGAGGGCCGCGACCCCTTCCATCTGGTTTTCACGGTCAAGCGGGCCATGCAGAAGTATGCCCGTCCGGACATGCCGGTCCACGTGCTCGACGCGGCTTCGCCCCACGTGCGCCTCTGCCCGCCCATGGAGTAGGGCGGATTGTTCCGGGCCGGATTGCGGTCGCGCAAGAATGCGGCTACTGATGGAGGGCGCGCCGCCGTGCGGCGAGTCCACGACCATGAGTGAATCAGCACCGTCCCCCCGCCCGGACTCCCGGTTGTCCGAACGCCTCAAGAAGAGGCTCTTTCTCTACGCCTCCGGGGCGCTGCTCGTCCTGGCACTGGGTGTGGGGCTGTCCGTGGTGGCCACTTTGTTCGATCAACTCAAGCAGGCCGAGGAGGCCGGGCTCTCACATATCGCCGAGACGCGCGGCCTGGCCGTGGGCGAGTGGTGCCGCAGGGCGCTGGACCTCTCCCGCCAGGTGACCAGCCGGACCCGCATCCGCGAGGAGCTGGCCGCCTACAACGCGGGGCGGCGTTCCCTGGAAGATCTGGCCGCCTTCACCCGGCCCAAGCTTGAGGACGCCATGAACCTGTCCGACGAGGTGATCGGCCTGACCCGGCTGGATGCGGCGGGCCGCCCGGTGGCTTCCGTGGGCGTGGCGGTCCCGGCCGACACGGCCCGGAGCATGGCCGAGCCGTCCGACGACGCGCGGTTTTCGCAGCCCGTGCTCCTGGGCAATCGGCCGTGCCTGATCATCGCCGCGCCCATCCTGTCCCGGACCGGGCGCAGAGTCGGAGCCGATTTGGTGGTCATAGATATTTCCCGGCTTTTGGAGATCATCAAGCGCGGCCGGAACCTCCGGGGCGCGGGCACCGTCTGTCTGGGCTACCACGCCGGACGGGCCGTCCGGCTGTTCCCGGACGACGCGGGCGGGGTCCCCGAACCCACGCCGAGCCAGGCCGAGGCCCTGCGCCGGGCCTTGGGCGGGAATGGCGGCATCCTCGCGGCCGGGGACGAGGTCACGGCCTACACCCCGTTGACCGGAGCCGACTGGGGGCTGACCGTGTCCGTCAACGAGCGCGAACTGTACAATCCGTTACGCCTGCGGCTCATTCAGCTGGGCCTGTATTCCCTGCTCATCTACGCGGTTTGCGTCATCGGCCTGTGGCGGCTGCTGCGTCCCCTGACCGGGCGGCTGCTGCTCCACACTTCGGAGCTGGAGTCCGAGGTGGACGCCAAGACCGCCATCCTCAAGTCCGAGCTGGACGCCAGGCTCAAGGCAGAGTGCGCCCTTCATGAGGCCCACCAGCAGTTGGAAGACCGTGTGCGCGAGCGTACCCGCGAGCTGGCCGAGGCCAACGAGGAATTGCAAAGGATTCATCACCGGCTGGAAGGGGAACACGAGCAGCGCAAACTTCTGTCCCGCGATCTGATCAACCTTCTGGAGGAGGACCGCCGGGAGGTGGCCCGCGAGCTGCACGACCACACCGGGCAGTTGCTGACTACCCTGCGCCTGGACCTCCAGGCCGCCCTGGAGTCCCTGGCTTCGGCCGACGGCTGCTGCAAGGGACAGCTCGAAAGCGCGGCGGACAAGATCACCCTGGTCCAGCGGGACATCAAGTCCATCTCCAAGGGGCTTAGGCCGGACACCCTGGAATACCTCGGCTTGGCCCAGGCCATTGAGGCGCTGCTCGACGAGTATCGCGCCTCCACGGACCTGGACATTCATTTTTTCCACAAGGGCGTGCCCAGACGCTTCGACGGCCAGAAGGAACTGGCCTTGTACCGGATTACCCAGGAGGCCCTGACCAACACGGTCAAGTACGCCGGGGCGCGTCAGGTGCACCTCAGCCTGATCAATCGCGACGGGCGGCTGGGGCTGACCCTCGAGGACGACGGCCGGGGATTCGACCGGGCCGCCGTGGCCGCAACGGCCAACGCCTCGGGCAGCCTGGGCCTGACCCTGATGAAGGAACGCATGGTCCAGCTGGAAGGGACCTTCCATATCGAGTCCGCGCCGGGCCGGGGGACCCAGATCCTGGCCGAGCTGGATATCGGGAGCAAGAACGATGCATAAGACCACCCTGCTCATCGCCGACGATCACCGGGTCGTCATCGCGGGCATCCGCAGCCTGCTCGCCTCGAAGCCGGACATCGAGATCGTGGGCGAGGCCACCAACGGGGCCGAGGCCGTGGAATTGTCCCGCGAACTCGCGCCGGACATCGTCATCATGGATATCTCCATGCCGGAGATGGACGGGGTGGAGGCCACCGGGCTGATCCGCAAGGCCTCGCCGGACACGCGGATCATTATCTACACCATGCATTCGGACCAGCGGTTCATTCTGGAACTGTTCAAGGCGGGCATCTCGGGACATGTGCTCAAGGAGGGCCCGCCCGCCGACCTGTGCGCCGCGGTGGAGGCGGTCATGGCCGGGAAGACCTACTTCACGACCATCGACCCGGCCGCGCTGCTGCTCAAGCTCGCTCCGGAACGGCCGGGCCGGGAAGCCCTGTTCGAACACCTCAGTCCGCGCGAGCTGGAAGTCTTCAAGCTCCTGGCCGACGGTCTGTCGGTCAAGGAGGCGGCGGTCCGGCTGCACATCAGCCCCAAGACCGTGGAGACCCACAAGTACAACCTCATGGAAAAGCTCGACGTGGGGACCATCCCGGACCTGACCAAACTGGCCATCCGCCACGGGCTCATCTCCGTCTGACGCGGTCCCGTTCCGCCCCTTAGGGAAATTCCCCATCCCGGAATGCGCCCTGCGCGCGGACTCACGGAGCGTATTCTCGTCAACATCCCGTGATAACAGCGTAAAATATGTAGTCACCGACGCGTTGCCGGATGAAAAAGGAGCCGTCGAATCAGAAGGTTCCCGATTGTTCCGGCCGCCGATCCGTCGCATTCTCCGGGTAAACGCGCAAAGCGCGACCGGAGGAGTTCATGGACAGAAGAAAATTTTTGAAGCTCGCCTGCGCCGGGGTGCCCGCCCTGGGCGTGCTCACGGCGACGGATGTGCGCGCGGGGGGCGGCAACCCCCGGTACGCCATGGTCATCGACCTCAGACGGTGCGTGGGCTGCCATTCCTGCTCGGTTTCCTGTTCCGTGGAAAACCGGGTCCCGGTGGGCAAGTTCCGGGCCACGGTGGGCGAGTTCGTCATCGAGGATGACGGCGTGGCCCCGACCGTCGCGCCGCTGCCCCGCCTGTGCAACCATTGCGAGGAGCCCGCCTGCGTGCCGGTCTGCCCGGTTCACGCCACCTACAAGGATGAGAGCGGCCTGGTCCTGGTGGACAGCGACAAATGCCTGGCCTGCGGCTTCTGCGTCCAGGCCTGCCCTTACGACGCCCGGTACATCAACCCGGTCACGCGCACCACGGACAAGTGCACCTTCTGCGTCCACCGCCTCCAGGCCGGGCTGCTGCCCGCGTGTGTGGAGAATTGCGTGGGCGGGGCGCGCATATTCGGCGACCTGGGCGACCCGGGGAGCCTCGTCAGCCGGACCCTTGAAGAGCACCGGGGCGACGTCAGCGTCCTGGCCCCGGAAATGGGCACCAAGCCCAACGTCTACTACATCAACTTGAACGCCTTCCTGGCGAGCCCGGTCAATGTCGGGCTGCCCATGGCCGAAGGCGCGTTGGCGGGAGGTGAACATGCCTAAGGTCATCGAACTGGTCAACGTGCCCCCGGCCATCACCTGGGAAATCCTGGAGCCGCTCGCCCTGGCCCTGATTACGGCGGCGGCCTGCGTGGTCCTGCTGGGCGGCGTCCTGGTTCTGGCCGGTCGCGGCGCGCAGGCGCGGCGCGGGCTGTTCACGGCGGGCATCGCCTCGGTCATCACCGGGTTGGGCGCCCTGGCCCTGTCCCTGGGCAATCCGTTCCATCTTTACCTGTTCATGGTTTCGCCGTCCTTCAGTTCCTGGACGACCATCGGCACCTTCCTGTTGCCGATATTCCTCGGTGTGGCCCTGCTGACCCTGTACCTGGACAGCGACGGCGACGGCCGCGCCCGTCCCGTGGCCGGGCTGGCGTTCCTCCTGGCCCTGGGTGTGTTGACCTACGCCTCGCGCGAGATCGGCTATCTGCCGGGCCGGGCCATGTGGCACGCCAAGGCCCTACCACTGGGCTTTGTCCTGGCCGGTCTGGCCGGCGGCACCGGCCTGGCCGCGCTCCTGGGCGCGATCCGGCGGCAGGCCGTGCCCGCCTGGCTGTTGCCGGTCATGAGCGGGGCGTCGTTTTTTTGCGCCGGGGCGGGGTTTTTGCTCGCGCCGCCCGAGGGATTCATTCTGGCCGAGCCCCGGGCCTGGACCGCGCTCTCTCTGATCGGCGTGGCCGGAGCCGTCCTCGGCCTGACCGCCGTCAAGGTGCGCGGGTTGACCGCCCTGGCCGGTCTGGCCGCCTACGGCGCGGGCCTGGGCTTCTACATCCGGCTCATTTTCCTGGGCCAGTCCATTCCCCGCAATTCCTTCACTGCCGTGGATGCAGGCGCGGTGGCCCATCTCGTTTCGGCCCAGTCCCTGCTGATTCTGGCTGGCAGCCTGATTTTCCTGCTCGGCCTGGGTATGGTCCTGGGCGGTCTTTTCAGTAACGTCGCCCTGGTAAGGAGGGAACATTCTCATGGATAGGAATAGACGTGAACTGGTCAAAAACGGCTTGGCCGCAGCCGGGCTGGGCATGCTCGGCGCGGGCGCGCTGCTCGGGACGGGCCGCGCCGAAGCCGCCCCGGCGGCCCTGGCCGAGGACCCGGCCAAGGTTTCCCCAGAATCCCTGGCCCCGGAGTACGAGCGCGCCCCGGACGGCTCCATCCGCCTGGGCAAGGGGCAACACGTCGCCTTCAACCAGTGTTGGGGTTGCACCACCTTCTGTGGCGTGCGGCTGCACATCGACGATGCCACCGGCGAGGTGGTTCGGGTGGCGGGCAATCCGTACAACCCCCTGTCCCACGAGAAACACTTTCCCATGAACATGCCGGTCAGGGAAGCCCTGGACCGGCTGTCCGCCGACAAGGACATGGGCCATGCCCAGCGGTCCACGGTCTGCGGGCGCGGGGCGGCCATGTTCGAAGCCGCCGACAGCCCGTTCCGCATCACCCATTGCCTCAAGCGCGCGGGCAAGCGCGGCGAGAACAAGTGGACGCGCATCCCGTTCGAGCAGCTTCTGGAAGAGGTGGTCGAGGGCGGCGACCTGTTCGGCGAGGGACCGGTGGACGGGTTGCGGGCCATCCGCAACCTCAAGGACCTGGCCAATCCCGAGCACCCGGAGTTCGGCCCCAAGAGCAACCAGTTGCTCCTGACCTATGCCGTGGACGACGGCCGCAGCGACTTCTTCTTCCGCCGCTTCGGCATGAAGTCCTTCGGAACCAAGAACTTCGGCAAGCACGGGGCATACTGCGGCCTGTCCTTCCGCATCGGTTCGGGCATGTTCATGGACGACCTGGCCAAGAACGCGCACATCAAGCCGGACTGGGCAAACTGTGAGTTCGCCTTGTTTTGGGGCACCGCACCATCCCAGGCGGGCAACCCGTTCAATCGTTCGGCTCGCATTTTGGCCTCGGCGCGCACCGACGGCGAGCTGCATTACGCGGTCATCGACCCCGTCCTGCGCATGCCCGCCTCGGATGCGGCCCGCGAGCGCTCTCGGTGGGTGCCCATCAATCCCGGCATGGACTCGGCCCTGGCCATGGGCATGATTCGCTGGATCATCGAAAATGAGCGTTATGACCGGAATTTCCTGGTTCGTCCCAATGTGGCGGCGGCAGGGAGGGCGGGTGAGATCAGCATCTCCAACGCCACCTACCTCGTGGCCCGGTCGGGCGCGGACAAGGGCCGGTTCCTGCGCGCCTCCCAGCTCGGACTGAGTGGCGACGAGGCATTCGTGGTCGTGGACGCGGCCACGGGAAGGCCCGCCTCCTCCGAGGCGAGCGACGAGGGCGTGCTGGAGTTCGCGGGCGCGATCCGGCTGGCTTCGGGCGAGACCGTGGAGGCGGTCACCGCATTCCGGCTCCTCAAGGAGCGGGCCATGGCTGTGGAGCTCGACGACATGGCCGCCCGCTGCGGCGTGCCCGTGGAGCGCATGATCGAACTGGCCCGGGAGTTCACCTCCCACGGCAAGAGGGCGGCCGTGGACGTGCACGGGGGGATGATGTCCACCTCGGGCACCAACGCCACCTTCACGATCCTGACGTTGAACACGCTTATCGGCAACATCAACGCCAAGGGGGGCATCTCGGCCACGGCGGGCGGCTATCACGGCCCGGCCATGGGCGGCCCCAAGTATGACCTGGGCAAGTTTCCCGGCCAGGTCGAGGCCAAGGGTTTCCCGGCCATCCGTTGCCGCGCGCCATACCAGAAGTCCACGGAATTCAAGAGAAAGAAGGCGGCTGGACAGAACCCGTACCCGGCGCGGTACCCCTGGTATCCGCTTACCCCGCCGAACATGCCCGCCGAGCATCTGCTTTCGCATGCGAACGGCCATCCGTTCCGCTACAAGTGCTGGATCAATTGGACCGGCAACGTCATCTACGGCCATGGCGGCCTGCAACGGGCGGTGGACGCATCCCTCAAGGACCCCGGGAGCCTGCCGCTGATCATCGGCATCGACACCTTCCACAACGAGACCAACGCCTATGCCGACTACCTGGTGCCCGACCCGTGCATGTTCGAGGGGTGGGGCGGATTCTCGGGTGCGTGGTCCGGCGTGCTGACCAAGTTGTCCACGGCCCGCTGGCCCGCTGTGGAGCCCAAGCAGGAGAAAACCGCCGACGGGCGTCCGGTGTGCATGGAACAGTTCCTCATCGAGGTGGCCAAGCGCATGGGGTTGCCCGGGTTCGGGGATGAGGCCATCCCGGTGGACGACGGCTCGGTGGCCCCGCTGAACGCGCCCGAGGATTACTACCTGCGCCTGGCGGCCAACATCGCCTTTTTCAAGGGCCAGGTCCTGCCCGCCCCGAGCGGTGAGGACATCGCCCTTTCCGGCATCGGCCGCATCCTGCCCGACATCGAGCGCACCCTGCGCGTGGACGAGCACGGCCCGGTGGCGGCGATTTACAGCCGGGGAGGGCGGTTCGCTCCATACTCCAAGAGCTATGACGGCCCATGGCTCGGCGGGCGGTGGAAGAAGACGCTGCAAATCTACAACGAGCAGGTGGGCACCGCCATCAACTCCCAGACCGGCGAACCGTACCTGGGCGTGGCCGCCTTTGTGCCGCCCCGGCTGACCGACGGGCGCGAGTTGCGCGAGGTCTGGACCGAGCGGGACTATCCCCTGCTGATGACTTCGTTCAAGTCGAACCTGATCAATTCCTATGCCGTGGTCCTGGATCGGCTGCGGGCCATCAAGCCCGTGAACATGGTCATGGTCAACGACGGCGACGCGGCCAGGCTCGGCCTGGTCCATGGCGACGAGGTGGAGATCGAAAGTCCCGCCGCCTCGGCCCGGGCCACGGTGGTGGTCGGCGACGTGGTCGCTCCCGGCGTGATTGCGGTGGAGCACGGCTTCGGCCATCGGGCCCTGGGCGCGGCGGACGTCACCGTGGACGGCCGGGTCATCAAGGCCAACCCCGGCGCGGCCAACGGCTTCAGCCTCAACGACCTGGTCCCGGGCGATCCCACCCGCCGGGGCGCTTCCACCCTCCAGGAACACGAAACCGGCGCGGCCGCCCGCCAGGGCATTCCCGTGCGCCTCAAGAAGATCGCCTGATACTTCCTCCACAGACTCACCCCCTTACCAGCAGGCCCCCGCGGAAACCCCGGTTTCCCGGGGGCCTCGCCGTCGTCGCCGGAGCCGTACCCTGCTTGCGCAGTGATTTTTCCGCAAAAAGGACAAGCTGCACCGGGGCGAGGCTGCGCCGTCGTGAAGGGCGGGGCGCCGACAGGGGGGAGCGCGCTCCGGAAATTTCGAGTCTGCAATCGAGATGGAAACCAACGACCGAATCCTTCTCCGCCGTTGCGACCGCCCGGCCTCCACGGCGCGGAACGAAAAGGGCCCTCCCCGAAATCCGGGGAGGGCCCTGTCCATGCGGCGGGGAGGCTGGTCCGCCATGGTGTCGCCAGGCATTACTGGCCGTTTTTGTATTGTTCTTCCAATTTTTTGATTTCGATCACCAACTCGTCGTCCAGTTTGACGATGTCCGCATAGTCGTAGGTCCTGCCCAGGTTGGCGTATTTGGGTTGTCCCATGCGATGGAAGGGCAGGGCTTCGTATTCGCATTTCTCGCCGGGCAGGGACTTCACGAACTCGATGATCGCCTCGATGTCCCCCACCGTATCGTTGAAGCCGGGGATGACCGGGGTCCGGACCCGGATCGGCACGCCGGGACGGGCTTCCTTGATCTTCACGAGGTTCTCCCGGATGCTTCGGCCGGTGTGGCCGGTCTTTTCCCTGTGTTTCTCGTCATCCATGGATTTGATGTCGTACAGGAAGTTGTCCACGAACGGCAGGCAGGACTCGACGACTGCCCAGGGGGCCTGTCCGCAGGTCTCCACGGCGGTGTTGATGTGACGTCGCCGGGCTTCGCGCAGCAGGGCCAGGGCGAAATCGGGCTGGGCGAAGGGTTCGCCGCCGGACAGGGTCACCCCTCCGCCCGAACGGGCGTAGAACCGTTCGTCCTCCTCCACCCTGCGCAGGACCTTGTCCACGCTCTGTTCCTCGCCGTAGACGATGATGGCGTTGCCGGGGCAGACGCAGGCCAGGGCGAAATCATCCCCCACCATATCGTGGTCCATGCGGATTTTGCCGTCGTCGCCCACGGTGATGGATCCGTCGGCGCGGTGATTCAGGCAGTGGGTGCATTTGTCTGCGCCGATACAGTTGTTGCTGTTGTAGGCGATCTGGGGGGCGAACGCCTGCGATTCGGGATTGGAGCACCATGCGCAGTGCAGGGGGCAGCCTTTCATGAACACGATGGTTCGAATGCCCGGCCCGTCATGGACGGAGTACTTCTGGACACTGAATACGGTCCCGGTCGTCTTCTTGTCTGAAATGGAGCTCATTGCGTTTCCTCGTCCCTCGGAAAAGGTGTGAAAAAGGGACAGGAGTTTCCCCCTGTCCCTTATGGACTGACAGTTGCCGGTTAGATGGTTTCGTGGGCGGTTCTGGCGATCAGGTCGTCCTGGAGGTCCTTGGACAGGTCGCAGAAGTAGGCGGAGTATCCGGCGATGCGCACGATCAGGTTGCGGTACTGCTCGGGATGCTGCTGCGCCTTGATCAAGGTCTCGGCGTTGATGACGTTGAACTGGATGTGCCACAGGCGCAGGTCGCAGTAGGCCCGGATCAGATCGACCAGCTTGCGGGTGCCTTCCTCGCCCTCCAGGCATTTGGGCGTGAATTTGATGTTGACCAGGCGGGCGGCGCGCTCACGGTGATTGAAGTTCTTGGTGGTGTAGTTGGACATGAGGATGGCGGTGGGGCCGTTCTTGTCCGCGCCGTGGGAGGCGGAGGAGCCGTCGGACAGCGGGTACCAGGCCACGCGGCCGTTCGGGGTGGCGGAGACCACGCGGCCGAAGGGCACATGCGAGGTGAAGGGCACGTAGCGGACGTCCAGGTGCACGCCCAGCTCGTCCTGGTACTTCTCGGCGAATTCGACGCTTAGGGCGTCGACGTACTTGCCGATCTCATCGGCGTACGGGTCGTTGTTGCCGTAGCAGGGGGCCGTCTTGAGCAGGGCCTGGACATCCTCGTAGCCCTTGAAGTCGGCCTTGCAGGCGTCGATGACCTGCTGCATGGTCAGCTTCTTGTCCTCGAAGACGAGCTTCTTGATGGCGGCCAGGGAATCGACGACCGTGCCGAAGCCGATGACTTCGAAGTAGCCGAGGTCGATGCCCTCGGGAACGTCGGGCTGATGGATGTCGATGCAGTGCTTGCGGCAGAGGGCGTGCATGGCGTCGGCCAGCGGCGCGGCGAAGTGGTCCTTGCGCAGCTTGATGACGCTGACTTCCTGCGCGAAGCCGTGCTTGAGCAGGTTTCGGTGCTGGACGGTGTAGGCGGCCAGGAAGTCGTCGAAGGTCTCGAACAGGCAGGGGTCGCCGGTGGCGGGAGCGAGTTGCCGGTCGCCGTACTTGAGCATCTTGCCGTTGTACAGGACCATTTCCACGGCGGCCGCGAAGTTGATGTAGGGGCAGCCGGACGTGTAGGTATCCCGGTTGGGCATGCGGATTTCGGCGCAGCCGGAGATGGCGTAGTCGTAGATCTCCGAGAACTTGGCGCCCTTGGCCAGGTGCAGGGGGATGACTTCCTCGTCGTTGATCAGCTTGGGGAAGCCGGAGCCTTCCTTGATGGTTTCCGCGATCTCGGCCAGGAACCGCTGGGGCGCGCGGGCGTGGATGCGGGCCGCCAGGTCGGGGTAGTGGTGCGGGAACTCGCGCTTGGAGCGCAGGAACAGGTAGGACAGTTCATTGGTGGCGTCGAGGCCGTCCTTGGTCTGGCCACCGATGGTCACCGCTTCCCAGTGGGCGTAGCCTTCGTTGAAGTCGCCGCCTTGGGGGGAGATGTAGAGGTCGATGAACTGGGCCATGCTGACGAACATGCATTCGATCAGCTCCATGGCCTTGACCTCGTCCATGGTGCCCGCCTCGACGTCCTTTTCATAATAGGGGTAGAGGTACTGGTCCATCCGGCCGTTGGAGACGATGGTGCCGGTCTTCTGCTCCAGGCGGGAGAACATCTGGGTGAACCACTGGGACTGCACGGCCTCGTAAAAGGTCTCGGCCGGATGCTCGGGGACCTTGCTGCAAATGCGGGCCATTTCCCGCAGCTCGGCCTTGCGGACCGGGTCCTTTTCCTCGCTCGCCTTCTGCTCGGCCAGGGCGGCATGACGGTTGGCCCACAGGATGACGGCGTCGCAGACCAGGATGATGGCTTCGATGAAGGGCTTCTTCTCCACGTTGTCCACCGGGGAAAGCGGATCAAGGGCGTCGAGCTTTTCCTGCATTTCCTTGCGGATGCCGCCGAAACCGCGCTTCAGGATGACTTCGTAGTCATGCACCCACTGGAGGCAGGAGCGGAAGGAGGAGGTTTCATTGACGATGTACCGGGAGTGCAGACCATCGGGGTCGTTGTAGGTCAGGGCGTGGGTCTCGGGGGCGAACGCTTTGTTCAAGGCCTCATGGTAGGTCTTGCCCTTCCAGTATGGGGCGATCTCGTGGACGACGACGTCGGCGTCGGCCTGGGAGATGGTGAACGGAGAGCTTTCACGGTTGGGCAGTTCCTTGAGGGCCAGGTCCAGGAAGTCGCCGTCCAGCTCGGGGTAGAGGATGCCGTAGCGGCCCTGGGCGCCGGCGCGGCCGCAGAGAAGGTTGTCGTCGTCGATGTAGACGTCGATGTTCTCGGCGATGTTGTACAGGGCCTTGGCCCAGCGCAGGGTCAGATGCTCGCCTTCCGTCTCCTGCATGGACTTGGTGAAATACAGGGCGCGCTGGATGTCTATGGAAGGGGTCAGGTTCTCGATGCTTTCAAGAATCTTGAACACGCGTTTGTGGGTTTCCCTATACGGGTTATCGAGTCCCTTGAGCTTGTTTTCCAACATCTGTTCTTGGTGTGAAAGGCAGCATTCCATCTGTCTGTTCTCCTATTGATGTGTTTAAATTATTGCTTCGGTTGCCCCGGCCGTCCGGGCGGTATGATCCCTACTTAAGCATAGTTTGTGCCAATATATTCTGACAGCTAACATGCTTGAATATAAATGCTTTTTTGCATACTGCCGAAGAGGATTTCCTTCGGGGCGCCGGCATGGTGCGGGGGTGCACCATTTTCCGCGTGAAATGAGTTTTATCAAATAAAAAAAAGTAGATAGTTGCATGTTGCGTTTCGGCATCCGTGGGAAAAACGGTGCAAAATAGAAACATGATTCCTAGATAGCCCTCAACGCGCTTTTATAAATGAATTTTTCTTGTTGGATCTTGAATTGCGGCGCGCACAAGAAAAAGCCCTGCGATTGGTCGCAGGGCTTTTTCAATGTGGTTGTTCGGGGGGGTCAGCGGAGGACGAACATGGATATTTCCGGGATGTAGGTCACCAGCAGCAGGACGACGATCATCAGGGCGAGGATCGGCCAGATCTGCTTGCTGATGTCGTCCAGCTTCACCTTGGCCACGCCCGAGGCGACGAAGAGGTTCACGCCCACCGGCGGGGTGATGAACCCGATGGCCAGGTTGACGACCATGATGATGCCGAAGTGGGTCGGGTCGATGCCGACCTGTGTGGCGATGGGCAGCAGGATGGGGACCAGGATGACGATGGCCGCCAACGCTTCCATGAACGTGCCGATGAACAGCAAAAACGCGTTGAAGAGCAACAGGATCATGATCTTGCTGTTGGTCAGCCCCAGGATGTACGAGGCGATCTGCGCGGGAATTTCCTCCACGGTCATGATCTGGCCGAAGACCTTGGCCATGGCCATGAGAATGATGATGATGGCCGAAGTGGCGCAGATGTCCAGCATCGTGGGGATGATGTTGTGTCTGTTCAACCCCTTGTAGACGAACATGCCCACGATCAGGCCATAGAAGGCGGCCACGGCGGCGGCCTCCGTCGGGGTCATCAGGCCGCTGTAGATGCCGCCGAGAACGATGACCGGGACCATGAGGGCCAGCTTGGCGTCCCAGATGGCCTTGACGAAGGTGCCGAAGGTCCGGGTCTTCTTCTCGCCCATCCAGCCCTTTCGCTTGGAGATCCAGTAGCTGTAGCCCATGAGCACCAGGCCGGTGAGCACGCCGGGGATGATGCCCGCGAGGAACAGGTCGCCGATGGAGGTCTGGGACGCGATGCCGTAGATGACGAAAGGATTGCTCGGGGGAATCATGACGCCGATGGCGCCGCCCGCAGCCACGATGGCGCAGGCGAAATAGGTGTTGTAGCCGCGCTCGATCATGGCCGGGATGGTCAGGGAGCCGATGGCGGCAACGGTGGCCGGACCGGAACCGGAAATGGCGGCGAAGAACATGCAGGTGGCTACGGAGGCCATGGCCATGCCGCCCGGGAGCGCGCCCAGCATTTCATCGGCCAGGTTGAGCAGTCGGGTGGACAGGCCGCCCGCGCCCATGAAGATGCCCGCCGCCACGAAGAAGGGGATGGCCATGATCGGGAAGCTGTCAATGGATGTGAAGCTGATCTGGGCGATGTAGCCGAGGTCGATGGTGCCGGTGGCCAGGATGGTCAGCAGCGAGGCCAGGCCCAGGCTGATGCCGATGGGGACGCCGATGGCGATGACCACCAGGAAGTAGCTGAACAGGACGATGGTCGCCGAAGGCTCGAAATTCTCGAAGGCCTGGAAGTCCGGCAGGTACCACAGAATATAAGCCGGAGCGATGATGACGGCGCTGACGGCCACGGCGATGGCCAGGTCCTTCATGCCGCAGGTTTTCACTTCACGGTAGATGTCCTGGAACAAGCGCAGGCTGATCAGCGCAAAGCCCAGGGGGATGATGCTGTAGGGAATATAATAGGGGATCTGCATGGCCGGGGCCATCTGGGGGTAGCGCATGCCCTCGCCGATCATGTGCACGCCCAGGCAGGTCACGTAGAGGCTGAGGAAGAGAAAGCACAGGTCGTTGACGACCCAGAATATGCTCTGCCATCTGGGATTGAATTTGTCGTAGAGAATGTTGACGCGGATGTTGTCCCGGTTCTTGATGGCCAGAGGCACGGCCAGATAGGATATCCAGATGAAGATGAAGCGGGAGAGTTCCTCGGTCCAGACCGCGGCGCTGGCTGTATCCGAAAAGTTGACGATCAGGTACCGATAGGCGGTCTGGAACGTGATGATCAGGATGATCGCCAGAAGCCCGATACACAGAAAGGGCTTCTCCGCGTTGTCGTCAAGCCAGGCCAGCCAGCCTGTTTTGTTGGGGGCAGTGGGGGACGTGGTCATTCTGCGATCCTTTTGACCCGCCGCGTCGCTCCTTGCCGGATGGAGCGGCGCGGCGGGGTATGTCGTTTCCGTGTTCGGGGTTATTGCTGGGTGGCGGCGATCATGTCAAAGAGCTCGGCCGGGATGTCCTGGCGGAACTTGTCCCAGACGGGGCGGGTGAGTTCCTTGAACTCGGCCAGTTCGGGATCGGTCAACTGGTGGATCTGGATGCCCTCGTCGAGCATCTTCTGGGTGGCCTTGGCCTCCAACTCGGTGGAAATGCCGCGCTGGTAAGTCAGGGCTTCCCGGGCCGCCTGCTTGATCCATTGCTGCTGCTGGGGCTTCAAGCCCTTCCACCACTTGTTGTTGCACATGAGGATATGCATGCTGTAGTTGTGCCGGGAATCGACGGCGTACTTGATGACCTCGTCGTGCTTGGCGTCGCAGAGCAGGGAGAAGGTGTTGCCTTCGCCGTCCACGGTGCCCTGCTGCATGGCGGTATAGACCTCGGCCCAGGCGATGGGGGTGGGGTTCATGCCGAGGGCCTTGGCGGTTTCAACCTCGACAGGGGAGGCCGTGGTGCGCACCTTCAGCTTGGCCAGGTCGGCGGCCTTGGTGATGGGCTTGTCGGAAGTCACGAAGTTGCGGTAGCCGTATTCGCTGAACATGATCGGGCGCAGGTTGATCTCCTCGGCCAGGTCGTCGAAGTATTTGCCCAGCGCGCCGTTGTCGAGAGCCGCGTACAGGTTCTTCTGGTATTTCCGGTTGGTTACGTACGGAAGGTCGAATATAAGGAATTTTTTGGAGAAGTTGGCCATGTTCGGGGAGGAACTGGAGGCCATTTCAATGGAGCCGCGCTGGGTCGCTTCCATGCCGTCCCGGTCCGAGCCCATCATGCAGTTGGGGAAGAGTTGGACTTTGATCTGGCCGCCGGAGATGTCTTCCAGGACCTCTTTGAATTTTTCGTATCCCAGGGTCACGTTGTTGCCCGGAGCCATGGGATGGGCCAGGCGGATTTTCAGCTTGCGGGCGTGGGCCGTGCCGGGGGTGGCGCCCAGGACGAAGATCGCGCAGATGAAAAGCATGCCTGCGATCAGGCCTTTTCGGGCTAAAGACTGTGTCATCGGTTCCTCCATGTTTTCGGTTGGGGTATGGTCCTTTTTTCACATGGTTAGCAAGGAGCATTCCATGATGCCGCCGAGGCGGCGAGGACGAATTACTGTCGGGTTGTCTAGATTTTTCCAGGCGTTTCCGGGAGAGAAGGTCCGCCCCCTCTCTCCCGGAAAGCGGCTATTGATGTCGTATTGCACCGTGGTGTTGTGCCGGAATTCACATTTCCCGATTACCGCCATGATTTCCTAGGATATTTTCCCGATGTTGCGATATTGCACCATGTTGCAAAAACGAGACATCAGTGTAACCTGTTGATATAACAGAATTCATTCTGATGGGATTCTCGGAAGATTCTGTTACCAGTTGGCATGCCGGATTACAAACCCAGGATACGGGCCGCGTTTTTGTACATGACCTTTTCGTAGACGTCCTTTTCAAAGGGCAGATTCGCGTATTTTTCGAGCTGTTCGCGGTAGTCGATGAAGGGGTGGGCCGAGGCGAAGAGCATCTTGTCGGAGATGAGTTCGTTGGCGGCCTTGGTGTAGGCTTCGGCGTGGGGCCACAGCTCGTATTCGGACATCTCGATGAAGACGTTCTTGTTGCGCTGGGTGACGATGATGGCTTCGGAAACCCAAGGGTAGCCGCCGTGGCTCATGATAATCTTGAGCTCGGGGAAGTCCCGGGCCACGTAGTCGATGAAGCGGGGGGCGACGTGGTCGATCACCGCGCCGGGAACGAAGCTGGCGGTGCCGGTGGTCATGATGATGGGAATCCCGAGTTCGCAGCACTTTGCGTACACCGGATAATACTTGGCGTCATGGGGATAGATTTTGGCCAGATAGGGATCGATGGCCGCGCCCTGGATGCTTTCGTTGTTCTTTACCGCCTGCTCAAGGTCGCGGATGGCGGCCATGCCCTTGTGCGGGTCGATGCCCCAGAACCCGACGAACGTATCGGGCGCCTGCTTGCAGAACTCCAGCAGGCTGCCGTTGCCGTTGGCCATGGAGGCGTAGGTCGTTTCGCAGTCGCGCCCGGTGATGACGGCCTTGATAACGTGGTGCTGCTCCAATCCCTTGATGATGTCGTCAAAGGGTTCCGGGCGGCATTTGTCGAAGTGGGTGGCCTCGCACAGGTCTTTGAACATGGCGCTGGTGGCGATGCCGTTGACTACTTCCGGGGTATGGGGCCTGAATCTGAAATCAATAACATTCATTAGGATCGCTCCTTTGAGGGTTTTGTGATCAAGTTTTCGGGTAAAAGCAAAAAACAGGCCAATAATTTGGGCCTTTTCCGGCCTGGTTTTTGCTTTTGTGATCCCCAAAACGCTCAAAACGCGAGATTGGAATGACATTGATCGTTTTCGCCGTATCCTGGTGCATCGCCGGGTTTGTGAACCACGTGGTGGGGCTGGGGGCCGCCATGGTGGCCATGCCCATCGTGGTCCATTTCATCCCCCTGAGCCTGGCCGTGCCCAGCTCCACGCTGATCGTGCTGGTGCTGAACCTCCAGCTCGCCTGGAGCTACCGGCAAAGCATACGCTGGGCGCATCTGGCGTATGTCTTTGTGGGCTGCGTCCTGGGGGTGGTGGCCGGGATTTATCTCATCAGGACGTTGAACAACGAGTGGCTGAAGGCGCTGATGGGCCTCTTTCTCATCGTTTACGCCGTGTACTCCCTGTTCTTCGAGAAGCGGGAGCCCCGGAGCATACGGCCTGCGTGGGGCATTCCCGTGGGGGTGTGCTCGACTTTTTTCGGTACGGCCTTCGGCTTTAACGGGCCGCCTCTGGCCGTGTTCTCCACCCTGTCCGGCTGGAACGCGGGCGAGGCCAAGGGCTTTCTCGGCGCGGCCTTCATCCTCAGCGGAACCGCCATCGTCGGCGGTCAATGCCTGGCCGGGCTGCAAACCGCGCAGACCCTGACTTATTTCCTTTTGGCGTGCCCGGCCTCGCTCCTGGGCGGCCTCCTCGGCATCCGGTTTTCCCGGCGGTTCGCCTCGAAGTCCAACCGCCGTCTCCTGCTGTGCGTGTTGCTTTTTGCCGGGATCTCACAGATACTGTCCACCTTTCAGGAGTTTTTCCAATGATTCTCGAAACACCCCATCACCAGCACATCCTACAGAAGCGCAAAAGCCTGATTGCGACATATCTTTGCCATATTTTCGATACCTTGAACGATGGGCTTTACATCACGGACAAAAACGGCGTGACCCTGGCCGTGAACGCCATGTATGAGAACCTCACCGGGTTGAAGTCCCAGGATATTTTGGGAAAGAACGTCTCGGATCTTGTGGCCCAGGGGGTCTTTGACGTGGCGTTGAACGGCGAGGTGGTCCAGACGAAGAAAACCGCCACGGCCGTCCAGATCAACCGCAAGACCCGCAAGGTTATCCTGGTTGCCCATCCCATTTTCGACTATGACGACGACGTCGAGATGGTCGTTACTTACGTGCGCGACATCGCACTCATTTCCCAGCTCAAGAACCAGGTTTCGGCCCAGCGGCAACTGATCGAATCCTTCCAGTACGGCATCTGCCAGGAAAACTCCTCCCTCTATCTGACCCCCAAAAGCCAGATCATGCGGGAGTTGTTCCGTCAACTGCACAAGATCGCCAAGACCGACGCCACGGTGCTTTTCCTGGGGGAAACCGGCGTGGGCAAGGACGTCATGGCCAGGGAGCTGCACAACAACAGCACCCGCCGGAACAATTCCCTGGTCAAGGTCGATTGCACCTGCATTCCCGAGAATCTCATCGAATCGGAACTGTTCGGCTATGCGCCGGGGTCCTTTTCCGGGGCCGATCCCAAGGGCAAGGCGGGGCTTTTCGAGATAGCGGACAAGGGGACCCTGTTCCTGGACGAGATCGGCGAGTTGCCCCTGCCCATGCAGGGCAAACTCCTGCGCGTGCTCCAGGATGGCGAAATCAAGCGGGTGGGGGCCACCTCGGCCAAGAAGGTCAACGTCCGGGTCATCGCCGCAACCAACCGCGATTTGGCGGAGGAAGCGGAGAATGGGGATTTCAGGCGTGATCTCTTTTACCGGCTCCAGGTGGCGGTGATCAACATCCCGCCGCTGCGCGACCGGGGCGAGGACCTGCTGGAGCTGATCTATTTCTTCCTCGAACAGTTCAACGTCCGCTACAAACGGCGCGTCCGCCTTTCGGCCATGGCCGAGGAACTCATGCTCAGCTACGGCTGGCCGGGCAACCTCCGCGAACTGGAGAACCTGATCCACAGCCTCGTGGTCACCTGCGACAGCAACATGGTCCAGGTGGAGGACCTGCCGTGCACCATCGTGGCCAAGAATGCGGCGATGGATTCGCGCAATAGCATCACCCTGGGGCTGAATAATTTCAAAGGCCAGGATTTCAAAACGATAATGGGCCAGCTGGAAACGCAGATCCTGAAAAACGCGGTCTCGGCCTATGGGTCCATTCCCAAGGCCGCCAAGGCCCTGGGCCTGAACAGGAGCACCGTCTTCAGAAAATTGCAGAAGGCGGAGCCCGCCGAATCGGAAGAATAGGCGACGCCGCGTCCGTCCTGGCGGCAGCAAAAAAGCCCCATGGCGCGCCATGGGGCTTTTTTATATAAGGATTGTCCGTCCGGACCGGCTAGAACTTCTCGAATCCCTCGGTGCCGTCGCCATCTTCCCGGGTCGCGCCGGGGAGGGCTCTTGGGCGGGACGGCTGCGCGATCAGGGGGCGTTCATACTTGTCGATCTTGAAGAACGACATGGATTTCTTCAGGTAGCCCGCCTGCGTGGTCAATTCCTCCGAGGTCGAGGCCACCTGCTCGGAGGCTGCCGCGGTCTGCTGGATGACTTGATCCAGTTCCTGGACCGCCCGGTTGACCGTTTCGGCGTTGGCGCTCTGCGCGTCGGAGGCGTCGGTGATGGCGACGACGAGCTCGGCAGTGTGCTTGATGTCCGGGACCATCTTGTCGAGCATGGTGCCCGCGTCCTCGGCGACGGACACGCTGTGGACCGAGAGTTCGCTGATCTCCGCGGCCGCGCCGCCGGATCGTTCGGCCAGCTTCCGGACTTCGGCCGCCACGACGGCGAATCCCTTGCCGTGCTCCCCGGCGCGGGCCGCCTCGATGGCGGCGTTGAGGGCCAGCAGGTTGGTTTGGCGGGCGATCTCTTCGATGATGGAGATCTTGTCCGCTATCTTGCGCATGGCCTTCACGGTCTCGTCCACGGATTTGCCGCCCTTTTCGGCGTCGATGGCGGAAGAGCGTGAAGTCTGTTCCGTCTCCTTGGCGTTTTCCGCGTTTTTGCCGATGGTTGCGGCCATCTCGTCCATGGATGCCGCGACCTCCTCGACGTTGGCCGCCTGCTCGGTGGCTCCCTGGGCGAGGGCCTCGGAAGTGGCGGACAATTCGTGGGCGCTCCTGTTGACGCTGTCGACCGCGCGGCCGACTTCGCCGACGACGTGCCTGAGCCGGTCGCCCATTGCCCGCATGGTATGCATCAACTGTCCGATTTCATCTTCCCGGGTGGAGCCGGATTCCTCCATGGCCCGGAGGTCGCCGCCGCCTATGCGTTGCAGGGTCGCTTTGACCGATTCCAGCGGTTTGAAGATCAGCGACGAAGTGAAGTAGTAAACGATGAGCGCGGACAGCAGCAGGGCGACGATGGCCATGATCGTGTTCAGGTAGAGATTCTTGGTGGAGTCGGCCTTGATTTCGGCCAGCCTTTCATAGGTCCATACCTTCCAGTTGAGCCCGTCGATGACGTATACGCTGCCCTGGTAGGCCTCGCCGTCGATGGTGAATTGGATCTGTCCCGCCGTGGAGCGGTCGGCGTACTTCTTGAGGGAGGGAACGATTTCCCACAGGCTTTTTCCGATATGCTCCTTGTTCGGGCTGGCCATGATGTAGCCGTCGTTTCGTGTCAGGAATATATCTTTGAAATCGAGTACGTTGTTCGTGAATTTGGTGATGTCGGTCAGGCCCAGGTTAATGCACAGGGTACCCCAGACAGCTCCGTTCCGCAGCAGGGGGACGCCTACCGCCATGACCGTTGCGCCGATGGACGAGGTGTAGGGCGTCGTCATGATGCGCTTCTCCCCGGCCCAGATGCGTTTGTACCATTCGCGCTTCACCGCCTTAGCCTTGAAGTTGGGGATCAGTCCCCTGGGCTCGGCGGTGTAGGTGGTGCCGTCCTTCAGGCTATAATAGGCTTCCCCCACGCCAGTCTGCTGTCTGAGCTGGTCCAACAGGTCGATTCGGTATTCATTCAGGGCCGTTTCATCCTGTTGCTGCACCACGTTGAACATCCGCGCCGCAAGCTCCAGGGAGGTGAAATACATCTCCGTCTTTTCGGAGACGGCCTTGCCGACTGCCCTTGCGATGGTGTCGAGGCTCTCCGTTTTCATCTTCTCCGAAGATTCGCTGAAGCTTCGGTACGAGACCGTGCTCAGGATGACGACGACCAGCGTGAAGAACGCGACCATCGCCAAAACCATTTTACTTTTAACACTGATTTTCATGGGTCACTCCTCATCAATTCATAATGGATATTGATCCGCGAATTAACCGATTCTGTATAATACATTGTTTTTATGGCGTTTTCGGCTAAATCAAATGCATGTCGATATACAAGAAAGGTGCCAGGGGCAAGGGCAGTGACGATTTCCGCTGAAATTATAGTTCCCCGATATGATAGTTGTTTTCTGATGGTGCGCGGCTTGGCGCGCGTTGAGGCGTTAAGGGAGGGCCTCGCGAAAAAGGCCGGCGGTCCCACGACCGTCGGCCTTTGTGACGTTGCCGAGTTTTATCCTCGGAGCCGGCTAGAAAAACATGCGGCTGATGCGCATGATCGCCGGGGCGAGGAGGATGACCAGGATGACTCGGGTCATGTGAAAGGTCAGGACCAGGAAGATGTCCACGTTCAGGCCGCCCGCCATGCCGGTCATGGCTGTCATGGCGCCGGGGCTGGTGCTGATGAAGGCCGTTCCCGGGTCGATGCCCCAGAATTTGGTGAAGACCACGGCCATGACGCTGCCCAGGAGGATCAACAGCAGAGCCGAGATCAGGATGGGCACCGCGTAGTGCCCGAGCTGTTTGAGCATGTCCGGGGAGAAGCTCGAACCGACGGTGGCGCCGACCACGATCTGGATGAAAAACGACCACTGCTTGGGCAGGGCCAGGGGAGCCGCCAGGCACAGCTTCAGGAGGATGACGCCGAGCATGGCGCCTATGATGATGCTGCCGGGTATGTTTAGGCGACTGGCGAGCAGACCGCCCGCAAGGGCGGCTCCCATGATCAGTGCGAGATGGATGAGTTGTTGCATTGTATCACCCCGGGGAGCGGTGGCCTGTCCGCTGTTTTTTCTCGCCCGAAGGCAAGGGCCGATTGTTGTCGAGGATGTCGTGTCCGGCCGCCGACGGACGACGATGTCCACCGGGGGCCGGGGAGGACCTGTAGCCCTGTCCCGCCTCGTTGGCAACCGTCTTTTGCGGTCGGGCCCCATGCGCGGGGGCGGACGGCCGGGCCTGTCACCCCGCTCCGGCCAGGGGCGGCAGGGTCAGGGATGCCGCCAGGATGAGGATCAGGAATGCGGCCCCGGCGACCCAGTGTCTGTGCCGGCTCACGGCGCCACCCTCTGCTCCGTGACCCGAACGCCCTCGTACCCGGTGACGCCGTCCGCCGGAGGCTCGCCCAGTCTGGCCGAGTCCAGGATCCGTCGCAGGTCCGCTTCGGGGTAGACACGCACCCGGTCCAGTCGGTCCTTGAACTCCCTGGCGTTGGGGAAGGTGTGCCCGACCAGTTCGTCCAGCCCGGCGACGTCCACGGCCGGGGTCAGGCCTTGAATCTCGGCCGAGGTCAGCCGGTAACGCTCGGGGCGGTAGGTCTGGAGCATGAACACGTTTTGCAGGAAGAACAGGGAAACGAAGCAGATGACCGCGGCCAGCACCGGGGTCACCGCCCAACTGCTGCATATGGCACCCACCGTGCGCCAGCGGATGGCGCGCCCGCCCTTGAGCAGGCCGATGCCGATGACCGCGCCGACGATGGCCTGGGAACTGGATACCGGGACCAGGGGGATGGCGGGCAGACCGACGGAGACGAAGGCGTCGCTCAACTCCTGGGAGGAGAAGATGGTCAGAACCAGGGAGTGGGAGACCACTACGATGAAGGCGGCCACGGGCGAGAGCTTCATGATGCCTCCGCCCCCGACGGTCATGATGACCTTTTTGGAATAGGTGAACACGCCCAGGGCGATGGCCAGGCCGCCCAGGAAGAAGAGCTGCTGGGCCGCGGACAGGGTGACCAGGTTGAAGAGATTGATCTCCGAGAAGTTGGAGATGGGCACGAATACGCCCATGACCGTGGAGATGTTGTTGGCCCCCAGGGCGTAGGAACCGAAGATCCCGGCCGTCAGCAGGCCCATGCGGGTCAGGAAGTCCTGGGTGAGCATGTGCGGCTTGGTCCAGCGGAGCAGTCGGCGGCACAGGAGGTACATGAGCATGGAGAAGAGCGCGGCCAGGATCGGGCAGAAGACCCAGGTGGACAGAATCCGGGTCAGCGCGCCGTAGTCGATGAGCGAGCCCGAGAAGAGGTTCCAGCCCACGATGGACCCAACGATGGTCTGGGAGGTGGACGCCGGATAGCTCGCCTTGGTCATCAGGAACATGGTCACGGCCGAGGCCAGGGCGACCATGAAGGCCCCGGGCATGGCGTTGATGGAGCCCAGCTTGCCCAGGGTCTCGGAGGCGCCGCTTCCGCTGATCACCGAGCCGAGGATGACGAAGACGCTGCACCAGATGGCGGCGGTGCGGAAGCGGATCATCCGGGTGCCCACGGCCGTGCCGAAGACGTTGGACATGTTGTTGGCGCCCAGGGACCAGCCCAGGAAAATGCCGCTGGAGAAGAAAATGGAGGTCATTTCCGGCCTTTCTCCTACAGCGAGCGCTTGATGACGTAGATGGCCAGCTTGTCGGCGACGTCCTCGGCCTTGTCCGCGATCTTGTCCAGGCTGCCCGTGTAGTCGCGCAACTGCATCTTGTGGCTCAGGCGCAGGGTGTCGTCGCGGAAGATGTCCCGCTGCAGGCGCGAGACGATCTTGTCGCACTCGGTTTCCCAGAAGGAGACCTTGTGCATGTGGTTGGTGATCGTGGACAGGTCCTTGAAGAAGGCCCGGGCCGAGAGGACGATGGCTTCGGCGGTCTTGATGACGTTGTCGCTCAATTCGAGGATGCCCGCGTGAAAGCGTTCGGGGATCTCGGGGGATTCGATCTCGATGCGCCACAGCGCGCCCTTGAACCCGCCCAGCAGGTAATCCAGGCTCTCCAGCAGCTCCAGCACGTCGCCGCGCGATTCGGGAATGAGGGTCTTGGAGTACAGGGCCGTCTCGATGGTCCGGCGCAGTTCGTCGCCCCGGTGTTCCTTGCGGGTGATGTCGATCAGTTTGGCCTCGAAGCCTTCGGCGTCGCCCGTCAGATAGGACTCGGTGCCGGACTTGAAGATCAGCCCGGATTCACTGATTTGATTCAGAAATTCGTCTATTTGTCTTTGGATTTTGATGCTGGAGCGCAGAATGTTGATTCCCATGATGCAAATCCCGGAGGTTGGAAGGTTTGAGACAACGGTCGATCGCCCCCGGGCGGATCGACCGGGAAGAAAGTTCACGGCTCCGGAGGCGGAGTCGCGATATGACAAGGAGGTCCGGCGCGGAGGCGGGGTGGACCCTCCGCGCCGGGAAGGGGGCACTACCAGAGTTTGCTGTCGAATCCCATGAGGGGCATGACGTACTGCACCCAGGGGACCAAACACAGCATGACGACGGTTTGCATCACGACGCCGTATTTGAATGACTCGAAACTGGAGTAGTGGTTGGCGAGGTAACAGATGGTTGCCGGTTTGCTGTTGAAGTAGAGGACATAGACCTGGTTGATCAGGAAGGCCATGGGCAGCGCGAAGCCGAGCACGTCCCACCCGAAGTTCTGGGCGACGCCGATGATGATCGGGAAGAAGATCATGGTCCGCGCGGTCTTGCTTTGGTTCAGGATGGACGAGTAGTTGAACAGCGTGGCGAGGACCATGAAGATCAGGAGCTTGTTGGGGTCGCCGTTGAGGCCCATGGAGTCAAACAGGTTGTTGATGCCGATGCCGACGATGTTCGTGGCCTTGATGCCGCCGCCCAGGACGTAGGCACCGAAGCTGAACATGAGCAGGTGCCAGGGGATGTCGGTGTTGTTCCAGTCGATGACGCCGATCTTGGGAAGGCGGGAGAAGGACGGCAGCAGGCAGATGCCCGCGCCGGTCAGGGCCACCGCCGTGGCGCTCAGTCCGTGCAGCTTGTCCGTGGCCCAGAAACCGAGGACCAGGAGAAAGATCACGGCGGCCTTGATTTCATTCAGGGTCACGGGACCCATCTTTTCCAGTTCGCTGCGAAGCCGGTCCAGGCCGCCTTCGATAGAGGGATAGTTCTCTTGGCCCCGGATCGGAAAGACGAACCTCACGCCGATCAGCCAGCCCAGAATGAGCACGATGAAGGCCAAGGGGGCCAGAGCCACGAACCAGTCCATGTAGAAGATTTGGGCGCCCGCGCCCGCCAGCATGCTGGCGGCCACCAGGTTGGCGGCGGAACCGGTCATGTAGGCGCTGCACGACACGTTGATGCCGAGCAGGTTCTGGAGCACGAGGTTGCGGGCGAAGTTGTTGCGCGAATCGCCTCCCGTTGCGCCGTAGATGGCGCTGATGACCATGAAGATGGGCATCAGCAGGGCCGCCTTGGCTGCGGTGGCGTTGATGAACGCGCCGAGTATCAGGTTGAGGATCAGGAAGGTCCAGAAGACGGGCGTCGCGCGATGGCCCGCCTTGATGATGAATTTCAGGGCCAGCCGTTTGGCCAGGCCGGTGGCCACCAGCATGCTGGCGAGGATGAAGCTCGCGATGTTGAGGATCATGACCGGATGGCCGAAGAAGGCGTAAGCCGCCTTTTCCTTGAGGATACCGGAGAAGACCACGGCGAGGATCAGGAATATGGAGGTCAGGTAGTTGGGGATGGCTTCCGAGATCCAGAGGATGAGGGATGCGCCGAAGATGCCGAGCATGGTGTAGCAGTGCGCGGCCGGGACCTTGGTCTGTGTTGCGAAGGATTGTACTTCGAAGAATTGGAAATGGAACAGGCAGAAGAAAAGCACGGCCAGCGGAACGCCGACCATCTTGATTTTTTCCATCAAAGGCCCGGCGGGAAGCGTGGGCAGCTTCTCCAGCGTGTAGTTACGCATGTCCAGGGGATCAAAAGAGACACTGTCGGAAACTGTTTTTGGGGCAGCGGTCATGTCATTCTCCTTCCATCATCGGCACCCGGGGCCCTCACCGGCCCCGGGGGGTCTCTTTCGCACGGTGCTCGGGGCACCAGCAGATATTTACACCATTCCGATGACGCTCTTTGCGGCTTTGAGGTAGTTTCTGTTCTCGAAGGAACCGATTTCCAGTGCTTCAATGGCCTTGGTCATGCCTGCGTAATCTTCGCTTTCGCAGCAGGCGGTCTCCAGGACGGCGCCGTTGAACTCGATGATGCCATATTCGCAAATGATCTTGTCCACGGAGAAGCCGAAGCGCTTCTTGAACACGGACACTGCGGCCAGGCCGGGATGGGCGTTCACGATGGCGATGAAGTCGTCGAGGGTGTACTCATCCTTGGTCAGATCCACCTTGGCCTTCATGTTTTCAAGGATGGTGGCCACTTCGGCCCTGCCCACCGGGAACTGGAACTTGCCGCGCGGCTGGAAAATCTCGTAGCCGTTCTCTGTCTCGCCCACCTTGGTCTTGATGTCGAGCAGGCCGTCGCGGACCTTGACGTTGGCCTCGTTGGTGTAGGCGGACAGGAAGTAGGTTTCGCGGCTTTCGCGGACCTTGAAGAGCTTGGCCTGCGCCTTCCACATGGATTTCTTCACGATGTCGAGGATGCCCTGGCCGAAAACGCGGAATTCCGCGCGGGGGACGATTTTCGAGGCTTCTTCGGCCGAAGTGGCCGTGTTGGCGGTGTATACGTCTGTCATACTTTTCTCCGGATGCTCAGTGGTTACCAGGTGGTGTACGGGTTGGCGACCAGGTTGGAGTTGTAGTAGCGGGGGTCGCCGGTGACTTCCTCGCCGACCCAGGAGGGTTTTTCAAAGGCCTGGTCTTCGCTCTTGAGTTCGATCTCGGCGACTACGAGGCCCTTGTTGACGCCGAAGAACTCGTCCACTTCCCAAATGAATCCGCCGAACTCGATCTTGTAGCGGGCCTTTTCGATGATCGGCTGCTCGGCCAGGTTGTCGAGCATCTCGGTGCAGTCGCTGTGCGGAATCTCGTATTCGTATTCCACGCGGGTCGCGCCGGTGGTGATGCCCTTGATGGTCAGAAAGCCCTTGTCGTCGATGGTCCGGACGCGGACGGTACGCTCCTTGGCGCTGTTCAGGTACCCCTGACGGTAGTGGGTGCCCTTGGCCAACTCGCGCCAGTCGTCGCCGACCAGCAGGAACTTGCGTTCGATTTCTTTAGCCATTGGATTCTCCGATAAAAGTTTTGAGACAATGTTTGGTTGTTCAACAATGGACATTTATTACCGCGTCATTTATGATAAAAACAAATAATATCTAAGCATAATTGGTATGACGTGAAGTTATGAATGAGACATCGCTGAAAGTATTCATGGCCGTGTGCGAGACCGGCAGTTTCACCAAGGCGGCCGGGGAATTGTTCATCACTCAACCAGCGGTCAGCCGTCATGTGCAGGCCCTGGAACACCGCTACGGGGTGGACCTGTTCGAGCGTCGGGGGCGGAGCATCGAGCTGACGCCCAACGGGGAGATCCTGCGGGCCAAGGCGCGGGAGCTGTTTGCCCTGCACGCGGAGGTGGAGTCCTTGTTCGACGACATAGTCGAACTCCGGCGCGGGCGGATCACCATCGCGGCCTCGGCGGCCATCGCCACTTACCTGCTGCCGCCGGCCATCGCGGCTTTCCGCACGCAGTTCCCGGGCGTGACTATCGAACAGCTCTCGGGCAACACCCACGTGGTCAAGCAACTCGTCGGCGACGGCGAGGCGGATATCGGTTTCGGCGGGGCCGCAGGCGTGGAGAGCCGACAGCTTCTCTGGGCCATGGTGCACAAGGAACGGTTGGTCATCGTGACCCGCACCGACAGCGAGATTTGCAAGAAATCGGTGGTCACCCCGGAGGACATGCGGGGATATCAGTTCGTCTGGCGCGAGAAGGGCACGCAGACCCGGCTCTACGTGCGCGAGCTGTTCAAGAACACGCCGATGCAGGAGCCGGGCGTGGTGGTCAACCGCGTGGCCACGGCCAAGCGGTTCGCCCAGGTGGAGGGTTGCCTGACGGCCCTGCCCTATTCGGCGGTCAAGCGGGAGGTGGACGACGGCAGGTTGGCCATCCTGAACGTCAAGGGGTTCGATTTCACCATGGACTTCAATGCGTTCGTCAACGCCAACCGTCGCCTTGGCACGGCCTGCCAGGCCTTTTTGCAACACCTGCTGAACCGGGCCGACTTCACCAATTCACGTTCCCTCAAGAAGCTTCTCCATCTCACCGGGTAGGGGCGGCGGACCGCACTGGGCGCATGAAAGGGGGATGTCTTTCGTTGACGCCTTTTCGCAAACGAGAAAGGCCGCGCCGGATGCGGTGCGTTTCGAAGGGAGCCCCCCGGGCGGATGAATCGCGGCGAAGGCGTCCGATGCTCGCCGCGTGACGGCTTTCGAGAAAAAAGGCTCCAGGCCGGGAATTCCCTGCCTGGAGCGCGAGTTAGAGCCGACCCTCTAGTTGGCGGTCTTGCCGCCGGATCATTTCATCAGCGTCGGGGTCCGTCCACGTTTGACGTTGACCTTGAGGAAGGCCGCGTTGGCGTCGCCCACGGCATTGACGGCTGCGCCCCGGTTGGCCAGGGCAGCCACGATTTTTTTCAGTTCGGTCCGGTCCGGGCCCGCGAAGGCCACAAGTACCCCGTCCTTCATGCCCGCAATGACGGCCGAGCAAGGGCCGGAACCCGGACCGTCGAGCACGACCACCGGAAGCGCCTTGCCGTTCTCCTTCACCAAGGTCTGACGAACCGAACCGGCGGCGGCCCGCTTCCCGTAGGTTGCGGCGACCTTTTCGGCGGCGGAGTCCGTTTTGCCCAGCAGGACGTTCACGGTGCCGTCCGCGTTGCGGCATTGCGGTCCTTCCAGCGCCTTCAGGAAGTCGTCCGAGGCGTGGAACCGTCCGGAGAGGCCGAGGCTTATTTCGGTTTTGGACGCGCCTGGATCGGCCGCCAGCAGGCCGTTTCGCTTGAGCGTGGCGGACAACCATCGGTCGCGGGCGTCCAGCTTGGCCTTCTTCGCAATGTCGCCGGAAAAGCCGATTTCGGCCAGTACGGGAACGGTGTCGCCCTTGACGGTCCAGACCTGGAGCTCGACTCCCTTGCCTTTGAACTCGCCTTGGATGATCGAGCCCTTGAATTTACCCATGCTCATGACCGGGCTCGCGCCGATATTGGCCAGGCCCTGGGCGCGCAGTCCCCGGGTGAGCGCATAGAAGGCGGGGTCCCGCCGTTCGAGGAGCGCGAACACTTCGGCGGGCGTTGTGGTAGTCAGGTCGAGGTCGTCCCGGCGCACAGGGGTGTCCACGGAGTAGGAATAGGCCTCCTCGCCGAAGAACGCGTCGATTTCGCCGCCCGGCTTCCGGCCGAAGAACGTGACCTTGCCCACGTCGGCGCTGCGGGATTTCAGCGTGATCTTGGATTTTTCCGGCTTCTTGAGGTCGAAGCGCACGCGCAGGACCTGGTTGCGTTTCTTTAGGTAGCGGTCATAGGTGTCGATGTAGAACCCTTCCTTGTATGCGGGCTTGTTCTTCCACTTGATGAAGGGGGTTTTCTCCATGAACGCCTTGGACAGCTTGCCCGTGCCCGGAATCAGCGCTCCGGCGGGATCGAGCTGGTAGTGATATTCGATGTCGGTCATGTCGCCCTTGGTGGCGAACTGTTGCCTGGCCCCGTACTGGGGCAGGTACTCCACCTTGACCGCGGAAACGCCGGGGGCCAGGGAAGCGAACAGGGAGGCGGCGTTCTTCAACTGGGCCTCGGTACGGTCCGCGCGCCCCTTGCTGAAACGGCTGGACTTGTTGTTCATGACCCAGGCGTTCTTTTCGTGAAAGAGCTCACCGGCGATGCGGGCGGGTTCGCCTCCCACCAGGGCCGCGTGGCCGTACTTCTCGCTGTATCCGTCGCCTTTGACCGAGCCGTCTTCGGGGCGGACGAAACCGTGCCGGTAGGTCTGTCCCCAGGGCGATTTGGCTTCTTCCCCGAGAATGAAGCGGCCGTCCTTGTCGATGATCCAGATGTAGTCCGTGTCCTCGTCCACGAAGAGGGGAGTCTCGGGGCTTGCTATCTGCATGTAGGGATTGGTGGCGACCCTGCCCGAGTAATCCGTATCGTAATATTTCAGGTAGCCGGGAGCGGAAAGCGCTCCGAATCGGCTGTCCAAGTCCGATCCGGCGAATGCCGTCGCGGCGACGGACGCCGCCAGCAGGGCGGCGGCGCAAAACCGGACCGCCGACCGCATGAAGCCAACACTGTGCATAACACGACCTCTTTGGTGAAAGGGTGAATGGGGACCTAGGGCCTGAATCGCTATCGAGCCGTCCTGAACCGGTATACTCCCGAGGGAGCGTCCACGACGTGGTCATTGCCGCTGATCAGGAGGAACGTGCCGTCGTCCATGAACGCCATCCCTTCCACCTCGGAGGGCATGGCATGCGTGGTGCGGTCCCTGGAAGACGAAACTGCCGCCCGGGCGGTTCTTGCGACGTACTGCAAGGCGCCGCTCTTTTGCTATACAAGGCCAAGCAATGACACCCTATCGGCATGGAAGGAAGGTGGTCCAATACCGTCTCGACATGTATCGCATGCGGGAAAGACATGAATAACGGCGTTTCTTGGCCAGAAAACGGGAATATTCGGGGCGTGCGGATTGCGATCCGCGCTATCCCCGTTGTTCCGCGTCGTTGGTGGAAAAGGCGGGAGGATGACTACAGTTTCAATTCGCTGTTTGTGACCGTGTGAAATGCCGTGCTGCCAATGGGCAACCGCCCGAGGGTCAGGATGCGTCGTTCAGCATGTGGAGTTTGCGGGCGCAGACGGGGCAGAGCCCGTTCTCGTCCAGGGCGGCCGTTTTGGCTCGGCACCGTTTGCAGGTCCCGGTATCGCCCCGGAACAGCACCCGGGGAGAGGCCGCAAGGGATTCGAGGCTTGCCGGAGAGAGGGAGAGAACGCTCGGCAGGCAGACCTTGACGCAGGCTCCGCAGGCGACGCAGAGGGCGGGGGTGAACGTCAGCGTCCGCACGCTGTCTCCGGTCAGCGTTAGCGCCCCGGTCGCGCAGGCTTTGGCGCAGGCCCCGCAGGCCGTGCAGTTGCCGTTGCTTCGCATGGTCCCTGCAGCCATCCCGCCGGGGAGGGGCCCCCGGGCGTCCAGCGTTCGCAAGAGCCCGGCCAGCGATGCCCGTTTGCCTGTGCCGGGGGTCGGGGCCTTGGCGGCGGATTCGGTCCGGCCGCCACGCAGCAAGCCCAGGAAATTTCTTCGAGAGAGCGACACGTCGCCTTCCCGCCGTGGGGGCGCGTCGCTTTTTAACGTCGTCTTCACGGCGAAGGGCTGTGCCGGGGCGTCCTTCGACCGGGCCAGGACGGCTTCGGCCTGGGCCAGGGTGGCCGTGAAGGTGTTGTTCCCGTCGCCGTTTTGGCAGGCGGAGCAATCCCCGGTGAGAAACGTGACGGTTCGCCTGTGGAGAAGCCAAAGGGCGAGCAGGGTCTCAAGCCCGAGGCAGGAAAGGCAGCCCTGGACCCGGTGCTCGCGCTGTTCGGTCGGCCCGGCTTGGGGGCAGCGCAGGACCTGAGCGGCGTGGCCCGTGCCTTTCGGGATATCCCGGAGCAGGACGGCCGCGGCCGGATGGGCCAGCGCCTCCGTGGGGCATACGGAGGCGCAGGCTCCGCAGCGTCTGCACGCATCGGCCTTGATGGCCGGTTCGCCGTGCAGACTGAGCGCCTCCGTCGGGCACGCCGCCAGACATCGTCCGCACCGGACGCCGAGGCGCTCCGGGCAGCGCGAGGGGGTGATGACTGGCGTATCGAGTATGGCGGCGTCCCGATGGAAGCTAGGCTTGCCCAGGTTGCAGGAGGTCGGCAGCCTGGGCCAGGGTGTCGGCGCAAAGGATGGAAACGGCCTTGTAGAAGGACGCGTTCTCGTGGTTGGCGACCACCTCCAGGAACCGGGTGGCCCAGCGCGAGAGGTGGGCGTTCACGAATCTGCCGGCCATGGCGAAGTGCTTGGCCGCGGCTTCCGTGTCGTCTTGCTCGGCGGCTTCGGCCAAACAGCCCATGACACCGCCGAGGAAGGATACTTCAAGGCCGAAGTGGTCGTCGGGCTCATGGTCGGGGTTGGGCGAGGCGAGGCCGTATTCGGCGTAGGCGTCGCGCACGTCGAACATGGGCCCGTCGAAGAGGAGCCGGTCCTTGGTGGTCCAGACGGATTCCCAAAGGGGAATGGCGTTGTCCGGGCCGATGAAGAGGGCGGCATATTCCGCCAGCAGCGCGGTCTGGGCCGCTTCGTCGTGGGTCGCGACGCCCTCCTTCAGGAAAAGCAGCGCCTCGGCCGAGTCCTCGTTCGACGGTTCGAGCGGCCATTCCTCAAAGACCTTGTTTTCGCGGACCAGTTCGATGAAACGGGCGTCCGGCGGTTCGATGAAGAGCCGGGCGAGGAAATTCAGTGTAAGGGCGCAAGCGCCGATGTTTGCTGCGTTCATGGTGTCCGTGGCGGCCCGGAGGCGAACCTCCGGGCCTTGTTTTCGTTTAGATGCCGATGCGCATGTAGGTCCCGTAGAACATCAGCCTGTCGATGATCTCCCCGGCCATGATCAGCGCGAGGGCGCACAGGGCGGGGTTCGTGGCCATGCGGAGCTGCTTGGCGCCGATGGCCTTGAGGCCGAACCAGGTGAAGATGCCGACGCCCGCGCAGATCATGGCGATGCGGACCACCAGCACGGTCAGCCCTTCGCCCGCCACCATGTCGAGGCCGCTGACTCCGAGGCTGTCGACACTGCTCAGGGCGACCATGTTCAGGACGATGGCGATGAACTTGAGGGCGAGGCCGACCTGCGCGGAGACGCAGAGCAGCCCGGTTACGGAAGCGCAGGGCTCGCCGCATTCCTTGCCGCTGTTCTCGATGCTGCCGATCACGCCGCAGACGACCGCTCCGGCCAGGAGCGTGGTCCCGTAGAAACTGAAGGCGGTGGCCACGGTGTTCCAGACGGGAACGGTTTCCAGCAGGTAGACCTTGGTCATGACGAAGACCGCGAACAGCCCCAGGAGCATGGCGAGCAGGGAAAGGGGTGCGGCCTTGGCCTCATCGTTGCGCATCCGCACGAAGGCGAGCGCGAGGATGGCGGCGAAGAAGGCGGACACGGACAGGATTTCCCGGCTGAGCCACGAGTGCCCGAGGTTCATGATGGTGAACACGCTGTGCAGGGGGGTGCCGAGGTGGGTCAGGGACAGGACCAGGCCGAGGGCGGTCAGGACGCATGCCACCGGAGTCTGCAGGCGCAACGCGGCGCCTTTTGCGCCGGAGAAGAGCCGGGCGCCTTCCGTTATGACCACGATCCCCACCGCGCTCTGAACGAGGATGGTGAACAGGACGAGGCTCCAATCACTGGAAAACATGCTACACCTCCTCGGGGTTGCTGATTTTGCCCATTCTCGAACCGCCGGGCTTGGCGGTCGGGCCAGGCGTGACGATGATGTTGGGCTGGGTTATTTTCGGATCGGGCAGGGGCGCGACGATGTTCAGTTTGCCGTACTTGGCGACAAGGTCCTCGTATTCCCCGAAGTCGAGCGCGCGACAGGGGCAGGCGGCGACGCAGGCGGGCTCCTTGCCCTCCTGGAGGTAGTCGCGGCAGAAGTCGCACTTGGTCATCTTGCCGATCTCCGGATTGTACTGGGGAGCGGAATAGGGACAGCCCCATTCGCAGTAGCGGCAGCCGACACATTTGTCGTGATCGACGGAGACGATGCCGTCCTCGCCCTTGTGCATGGCCGTGGTGGGACACGAGCGGACGCAGATGGGGTTTTCACAGTGGTTGCAGGAGATGGACAGGTAGTAGCTGAACACGTTTTGCGTGTACGTGCCGTCAGGGCGTTCCACCCACTCTCCTCCGACGTATTCGGTCACTCTCCGCCACATGACGCCGAGAGGCAGATCGTGCTTGTCGATACAGGCGACCATGCACGTCTTGCATCCGGTGCAGCGGGAGATATCTATATGAAAAGCTGGACGCTTCAACATGAACTTCTCCTTAAGCCTTCACGACTTCGACGAGGTTGGTGTGCTGGGGATTGCCTTTGGAGAGCGGGCTGGGACGCTGCGAGGTCAGCATGTTCACGCAGCCGCCGTGGTCCGCCCCGTCGGCACCGGGCGTGAACCAGGCTCCCTGGGGCAGGCTGAGGACGCCGGGCATGATGCGCATGGTCACCTTCGCCGGGATGAAGACCGTGCCCCGGTCGTTGAACACCTTCACCATTTCGCCATGCTTGATGCCGCGTCTTTCCGCATCCAGCGGGTTGATCCAGAGCTCCTGCGGAGCGACCTGCTTCAACCAGTCCACGTTGCCATAGGTGGAGTGCGTGCGCTGCTTGTAATGGTGGCCGATCAACTGGAGGGGGAAGTCCTTCCGCTTGGGGTCGCCGACGCCTTCCCAGGTGGCCAGGTATTCCGGCAGCGCCGGAATGCGGTCGCCCTTGGCCAATTTCCAGGTTTGTCCGATGTCCCACAGCTTCTTGCTGAAGAGTTCAATCTTGCCGGAAGGCGTGGGCAGCGGGTTGGCTTCGGGGTCTTCCCGGAACGCCCGGTAGGGCACGGGGGTCGGACCCTCGATCTTTTCCTTGTACACGCCGACCTTGAAGGCGTCTTCGATCGTGGGGGGCAAGGTCGGAAGGTTCGCTCGGGAATCTTCGTAGATCTTGCGCAGCCATTGGTCGCGCGTCCGCCCCTCGGTGAAGGCCTGTTCCACGCCCATGCGCTTGGCCACGCCGGCGCAGATGTCGTACACGGAACGCGATTCGAAGAAGGGCTCGACCGCCTTCTGGGCGAAGATGACGTACTTGAGGTACGCGCTCTTCCCGCCGTTGGCGAAGTCATCCTCTTCCAGGTTTGCGGTCCCGGGGAGCAGGATGTCGGCGTAGCGGGCGCTGGAGGTCAGGAAGTTGTCGATGACCACGATGGTCTCGCACTTGCTTTCATCTTCCAGGATGCGCCGGGTGGTGGTGATGTCGGAGTGCTGGTTGATGATGCAGTTGCCCGCGAAGTTCCAGATGAACTTGATGGGTACTTCCAGCTTGTCGCGGCCGCGCACGCCGTCGGCCAGGGCCGTCATCTCGGGGCCGCGCTCGATGGCGTCGGTCCACATGAAGACGGAAATGGCCGTGGAAACGGGGTTCTTCAGCGTGGGGAACGCGCTGAACTTTACCGCGCTGTCGCCTTCACGGGCTCCGGTGTTGCCGCCCTGGATGCCCACGTTGCCGGTGAGAACGGCCAGGGCGCAGATGGCGAGCGAGGTGTGTTCGCCGTTGGCGTGGCGCTGGGAGCCCCATCCCTGGACGATGAAGCACGGCTTGGCTCCGGCGATCTCGCGGGCCAGCTTGATGATCCGTTCCTTGGGAATGCCGGTGATGGACGCGGCCCATTCGGGCGTCTTGGGCGTGCCGTCGGGGCCGGTGCCCATGATGTATGATTTGTAGGAATTGCCGGCCGGAACGCCTTCGGGCATGGAGTCCTCGGAGAATCCCACCGTGTACCGCTTGATGAAGTCTTCGTCCGCCAGGCCCTCGCTGATCATGACGTAGGCGAGGCCGCTGACCAGGGCGGCGTCCGTGCCGGGATGGATGGGAATCCATTCGTCGGCGGCGGCCGCGGCGGTGTCGGTGTGCCTGGGATCAATGACGATGACGCGGGTGTTTCCCTTTTTCTTGGCTTCGAGCAGATCGTATACGGTGCCGCCGCCACTCATGCGTGTCCCGGCCGGGTTGTTGCCGAAGAAGACCGCGAGTTGGGCTTGGGAGACGTCGTTGATGTGGTTGCCATTGACCCAGCCCCCGCCGTACATGTAAGGCAGGGATACGGATATTTGCGACGTGCTGTAGGTACCGTAGTGATTGAGGTACCCGCCCATACAGTTCATGAGCCGGGCCACCGGACTGGTGGACGGCGGCCAGGACTTGGACAGTACGGCACCCAGGTTGCCGGTGGCGTAGCTGAGATAGACGGCTTCGTTGCCGTATTCATCAAGGGTCTTCTTCAGCCGCTTGGCGATCTCGTCAAAGGCTTCGTCCCAGGAAATGCGCTCGAACTTGCCTTCGCCGCGCTTGCCCACGCGCTTCATGGGGTATTTCAGCCGGTCCGGGGCGTACAGGCGGCGGCGCATGGAGCGGCCGCGCAGGCAAGCCCGGATCTCATGCAGGCCATAGGTCTCGTCGCCGCCGTTGTCCGTCTCGATGCGGGTGAGTACGCCGTCGGTGACATGGGCGCGCAGCAGGCACCGGCTGCCGCAGTTGACGTTGCATGACGTCCAGACGGTCTTTTCGTCCTTGGTGGCCTCGCCGTTTGCTTGTTTCAGTCCGTAGAAGAGCCCTCCGCCGGATACGGCGGCTATACTGCCCAGCATGGCGCCCCATTTGAGGACGCTCCGTCGCTTGACGCTGCCGAATGCGGGGGCGTCGGTTGTCTTTTCCTTGTTCATTAATACTCCCTGCTTCTTTCAAGAGTAACAACATTCACAAACTGCCGGTTACTTAACAACAATCATGCCAATGTCTTTGTCTTGAAGAAACAGATGGTTGCGGATTCGTTGCATGGGCGTGGCCCGCTTATCCCGCTTGCGTGGGAAGGATTCCGTGCACTTGTTGCGGAATGTCCGGAAAAAGTGGAATGGGTCAATCCTTTTCCAGGCCGTACTTTCGCAGTTGCGCGTACAGGCGGCTTTTGCCCAGCCCGGAGAGCCGGGATGCCTGCTTGATGTTGCCGTCGCACGCTTCGAAGAGCCGAGTGAAATAGCGCTGCTCCGCCCGGGTCAGCACCTCCTGCCGGAACGACTTGTAGGGCAATATCTCTCCGTCCGCCTGGATTGCGTTGTCGATCTCCGTTTCATCGGGGGCGTCGGCAAGGCATGCCGAGCCGCCGTCGTTTCTGGACATGGACTCCTTGAGTATGCGGATGCGCAGTTGCTCGGGAAGGTTGTGGACGTACAGCTCGGGCATCTCGTAGGCGTTGGCCACGGAACTCTCCAGGACGTTGCCCAGTTCCCTGACGTTGCCCGGCCAGTCGTAGGCCGTGAAGACGTCCACGACCTCGCAGGTGAGCGTCTTGGGCGGCACGCCGTATCCGGCGCAGATGCGCCGGATGACACATTCGGCGAGCTCCTTGATGTCATCCCGCCGGTCGCGCAGCGGCGGCAGTTCGATGACCATGGCCCCCAGGCGGTACAAGAGGTCCTGTCGAAAGAGGCCGCCGTCAACCATTGTTCCAAGATTGCGGTGGGTTGCGGCTACCATACGGAAATCGCTTTCTTCCTCGTGATTGGCCCCCACCGGACGGTACCGCCGTTCCTGGAGGACGCGCAGCAGCCTTTTTTGCAGGTCGAGCGACATCTCGCCGATTTCGTCCAGGAAGAGCGTTCCCTTGTCGGCCTTGAGGACCAGGCCCTGGCTGGGTCTGTCGGCACCGGTGAAGGCCCCCTTGACGTGGCCGAAGAGGGTGCTTTCCAACAAGGTGGCCGGAATGGCCGCGCAATCGACCACGATGAAGGGGCCGGAGGACCGGCGGCTGTTGTTGTGCAGCGCCTTGGCGAAGAGCTCCTTGCCGGTGCCGGTTTCGCCGGTGATCAGGACGCTTGCTTCACTCCGGGCGGCCGAGGCGAGTTTCTCCAGGGCGTTGGTGATGGCCGGGCTGGTTCCGACGATGCCACACCGGTCGAAGGTGTCGGGCAGCTTGGCGTGCTTGCGTAGCGTGTCCCTGTATTTCAGGACCCGTTGCAGGGGGAGCAGAATCTTCTTGGGGGACAGGGGTTTTTGCAGGTAATCCCAGGCGCCGTTGCGGATGGCCAGTTCCGCGCCGTCCGGGTCGCCGAGGCCGGTCAGTATGATGACCTCGGGCGGAAGTTGCCGTTGCCGCAAGGTCGGAAGAATGCTGAGTCCGTTGGCGTCGGGCAGTCGGATGTCCAGAAAGACGACGTCGAAATCCCCGCCTTCGGCCTTGGCTACGCCGTCCCGGGCGGTCAGGGCGAAATCGGCTTCATGGCCGATGTTTCTTACGAGTTCCGCCAGGGCTTCGCAGGTCGGTTGGTCGTCGTCGATGATCAGTACGTTTGCCATGGGTTTCCTCTGTTAACGCTGGTTGCTGTTGAACAGGCCGTCGCCCGGGCCGAGGAACCGGCTGACGGCCGTGGCCAGGCTGCGCAGCTCGACGGGCTTGTTCAGAAAGGTTTCGATGCCGATCGCCTTGGCGTCTTGCTCGCCGAAGGTGTGGCTGTACCCCGTGCACAGGATGATCGGGAGGTCGGGACGGATGGCGAGAATCTGTTTCGCCAGCTTGTCTCCCTGCAGGCCGGGCATGTTGTAGTCGGTGATGACCAGGTCGAAGCCGTCGGGGGAGGCCTCGAACATGGCGAGCGCCTTCCGGCTGTCGGTGACGGGGTGGACCTTGTAGCCGAGGCTCGTCAGCAGTTCGCTGTAGGATTCGGCTAATTCGTCCTCGTCGTCAACGAAGAGGATCGTGCCCGTCCCGCCGGGAAGTTTGCGCCGCAGGACCTGGCCGGGCAGGTCGAACGGCTCGTCGGCGCGCGACGGGATGTAGATGCGGAATGTCGTTCCCTTGTTTTCGGTCGAGTTCATCCAGACGAATCCGCCCCACGCCTTGACGATGCCCTGGACCACGGCCAGGCCCAGTCCTGTGCCCTGCCCCAGGGTCTTGGTGGTGAAGAAGGGGTCGAAGATCCGTTCCTGGATGCTTTCGGGGATGCCCTTGCCCGTGTCGCTCACCGTGAGGCAGAGGCAGTTGCCGCTCCGCATGCCCTTGCCGTCCTCTCCGGCCGGCGGTTCGGCCATGTTCAGGCTGATGGAGAGGGTGCCGCCGTTGTCTTCCATGGCGTGAGCCGAGTTGGTGCACAGGTTCATGATGACCTGGTGGACCTGGGTCGGGTCGGCCCGCACGGGCGGTTCCGGCTTGCCGATCTCGTATTCGATGTTGATCGAGGCCGGGAGGGACGCCTTCAGGAATTTTACCGCCTCCTTGATGATCGGACTTATGTTGATGAGCCGCGCTTCTTCGCTGCCCCGGCTGGTGAAGCTCAATATCTGGCTGACCAGGTCCCGTCCCCTGTAGGCGGCGGTCAGAATGGCCCGCGTCTTGGACTTCAGCGCCTGGTTGCCGTCGATGTGGAAGAGTTCGATCATCTCGCCGTTGGCCACGATGACGCCGAGCAGGTTGTTGAAGTCGTGGGCGATGCCGCCCGCGAGGGTGCCGAGGGCTTCCATCCGCTGCACCCGTTGGAGCTGGCGCTCCTTGTCGTGCAGCGAGATTTCCGTGCGTTTCCGCTGGAGCGCCTCGTCGAACGCGAAGAGGACCTCGGTCAACAGGGAGATCTCGTTGTCCGTATACTCCCGGCGCGAACGCAGGACGGTGATCACCGGCTGGTTCGCGCTGGAATCAGCCTTGAGGGGAACCGCCACGATCTGTTTGGCCTCGTTCTCGATGGACACCCGGACGTGACGCCCCGCTTCGAGCTCCGCGACCTGTTCCGGCGTCAATTCGACCGAATCGTCGTCGTGCTCGGTCGTGTCTTCGACGAAGTCGTCGCCGGAAATGGAGAGAATGCGCGTCATGACCCGGTCCTTGTGGATCAGGCACAGGGAGGTCTGGTCGCTTGCGGACATGGTTTTGGCCTCGGCCAGGCAGCGGAACATGACCTCCTGCGCGGTCCGGCAGTCCAGGGACCCGAGCAGGACCTTGTTGATGGAGCTCAAGGTCAGGGTCCGCTGGTTGACCTGCCGTTTGAGGCTTCGGTTCCAGAACAGGATCAGCACGATGCTGCCGAAGATGACGCCGCAGACCGCGAATACGGAGAACCAGAACGTTCGGCTGGCCCAGAAGGGGCGGTATTGGAGCGACAGCCATTCCTCTTCCGCGACCTGCCGTTCATGCGGCAGGACGAGACTCAACCCCTTGCGCAGGATGTTGCCGAGCATGGGCGCGTCCTTGCGCGAGGCGATGCGCAGTTCGATGGAGTAGTTGGTGATGCCCGCGATGCGCAGGTTGCTGATGCGGGCGTTGGCGATGTAGCGCGAGGCCAGGGCCATGTCGCAGATCAGGGCGTCCACGTCGCCCACCGCCAGCGACCGGAGGCCGCCGATGTAGCCGCCCACCATAGGGACGATGGTGTAGCCCCCGTCGGGGTAGCGTTCGTGCAGGTACTTGGTGAAGTGGTCGGAGACGGTGACGCCTATGCGCATGCCGGAGAGTTTGTCCAGCGTCAGGTCCTCGGTGAACTCCTTGCGGCAGATGATGGCGGCGGGCACGCTGATGTACGGCTGCGTGAAATCCAGATCCTCGCGGAGCTGGGGGTCATCTCCAAGGCGGCCATCACCTGGACCTCTCCCGACAGGAGCGCCTTGAGGGTCTCCTGGCGATTGCGGAAACGCACGGGCTTGAATTCGAGCCCCGTCTTTTCGCTGATGAGGCTGATGAAGTCGGCGCTCAACCCCTGGTACGAGCCGTTGAGGTCGAAGGTCTCGTAGGGCGGGTAGTGCAGGCCCACGCCGACCTTCACGCCGTCCGGGTGGTCCTTGACCCATCGGCGTTCTTCGGGGGTGAGCGGGCTCTCGCCTTCGAGGAGGGCACATCCCGCCAGGATCGCGAAGGCCAGCAGGGCGAGAAGAATGGCGGTCGGGCGTCGCATTGTCATGAATAGCTCTCTCAGTTTCTTTTCCCGCTGGATTTACAATAAGCATACCATGTTGGGCGGACAGAAATATTCTTTGTGTACGAATGGATATGTCTTTTCAGCATGGAGTGAAGGCATTTGTTTCCACTGAAGTTGGACGATCCTTCCCGAATTCGCCAGTATTTTTTCCGATTTTTTTGGAATTGGCGGGTGCCGCCCTGGGGGCCCGGCGATATCCGTGCACGTTCAGGATTGATGTCCCCCGGAGTTCGAGGCCGCAGACCTTGTGTTTGTGACAGCGCACGGAGACCGAAAGAGTTCGTTTGCAGGGCGCCCGGACTCATGGTACCTCTGCCCGGCGACAACCTGGGCGACGGGAAGATAACCGTGGCCCGTCCCTGCGCGACGAACCGTAAATGGAATACAGGCCGGACCGGTGACAACCAAGACCCGCAACATCTCGCGATTGATCGTTTTCCTGCTGTTGGCATTGTGGCTGATGCCGATGGACAGCGGCGGCTTCGTTGACGACAGGCGGGGGTTGGACCATGGCTCCAGCTTTCTTTATTCCTCCCTCGGATGCGCCGGAGCGGAGGCTGGTCTCGTCGAGACGCCTCAGCGGACGCGCGTCGTGGTTCTCGAACAAAAACATGTTGCCGCCTTGAGTCCCGGCAAATTCTCCATTGAGTTCGTCAGGGCCGCGGCATTCCTGTCCAAGGAACCCGTCAAAGGTTTCATCCCGCATTTCGCACGCCGGTCGATACCGACCCGAGCACCTCCGTTTGCCATAATCGAATTATAGATTTGGCTGATGCCACCAAGGCCGTTGTCGTCTTGGGTGGGCTTATTACTCGTTGTAAAACAGAGGTTCTCTTGCCATATGTCCAATCTTGCATCTTCCCGTGCGGAAAAGTCGTCTTTGTCGGTGTCTGAAATCGATTGTACCCCCAAGCAGTACTCCTTCAAGGAGCTGTTCATCATAGGATTGAAGTTCGCCCTCTGCACCGCGATCTTTCTCCTGCCCATTTGGTTCATCGAATCGTAAGCGATACCAGAACGATCGCCCCTTGGTGGAGATTCCTTCGCCAGGGGCGATGTTTCCCGCTCCAGGGCCTTTCCGCCGGACGGTGCCGATTGGCAAACGCGGCCGGAAGGGTTGCCGGGCGGGAGAGATAGCGGGCGGCCCCGGAATTTCCGGGGCCGCCCTTGCTGTTGTGATGGGGGGGGGCTACAGGGCCTTGAGGCCCGCCAGCACCTTTTCGGGATAGGCGGGCAATTCGCGGATGCGCACGCCGCAGGCGTTGTAGATGGCGTTGATGATCGCCGGGTGCGGGCCGCACAGCGGGACCTCGCCCACGCCGGAAGCGCCGAAGGGGCCGTCGGGGCGCGGGGATTCGACGTAGATGATCTCCATGTCGTCCGGGACGTCCTTGATGTAGGGGATGCCCGCGCCGGCCATGGTGGAGTGCTTCTTGATGTCCTCGTAGTCCTCGGTCAGGGCCAGGCCGATGCCCTGGGCCAGGCCGCCGTAGATCTGGCCGTCCACCACCAGGTAGTTGTTGACCGTGCCCACGTCGGCCACCATGGTCATCTTTTCCACCGTGGTCTTGCCGGTGGCCACGTCCACGGCCACCTCGGCCAGGAACACGCCGTACATGTAGCAGCAGAAGGGATTGCCCTGGCCGTTCTCGTCGCAGTCGTTGGCGGGCGCCGTGAACTTGCCGTTGTAGCGCAGCTCCAGTTTCTCGGCCACCATCTCGTCATAGGTGCGGAAGGAGCCGTCGGGCTTTTTCATGGCCGCCACCAACTGGTCGCAGGCGTTCTTGGTGGCCCCGCCGACCATGACCTGGGAGCGGCTGCCCCCGGCCGGGCCCGCGTTGGGCGCCAGGCTGGAATCGCCCATGACCAGGCGAATCTGGTTCGGGCCGAGGTTCAGCGGGCGCAAGGCCTCGTGAGCCGTGCCCAGGGTGCCCATGTCCGCGCCCTGGCCGTGGTCGCCCCAGCAGGAGTAGATGGTCACGGTGCCGTCCGCGTTGAGTTCGGAATCCACCTCGGCGGTGTCCGGGCCGTCCAGGCCGGAGCCGTAGATGCCGAGGGCCACGCCCACGCCGCGTTTGACCTCGGCGGTGGAGTTGGCGGCGGCCTTCTTCTTGGCCTCTTCGTACTTGGGCCGCGCGATGTCGATCATCTCGGGCAGGGAATAGACCTCCGGATCCTGGCCGGTGGGCGTGGTGGAACCCTCCCGGTAGACGTTCCTGTAACGCAGTTCCAGCGGGTCCATGCCCAGCTTTTCGGCCAGTTCGTCCATCAGCACCTCGGAGGGGAATTCCGCCTCTGGGCCGCCGTAGCCACGGAAGGCCGCACCCCAGCAGTGGTTGGTGCAGACGGTGCGTCCCTCGCCACGGATGGCCGGGATGTTGTAGCCCGCTCCGATGAATTGAGCGCCGCGCAGGGTCAGCAGGTCGCCGAATTCGGAATAGGGGCCGTGATCCACGGTCCAGTCGGATTCCAGGCCGAGCAATTGGCCGTCCTTGGTGGCGGCCATGCGCACGGTGGTGAATTGCGGGGAGCGTTTGCCGGTGTAGGTCTGCTGTTGATACCAGTTGTAGCGCATGAAGACCGGGTGCCCGGTGGCCAGGGTCGCCGCGCCGACCAGGGCCTCCATGGTGGGCGAGAACTTGTAGCCGAAGGTGCCGCCCGTGGGGTTCTGCACCAGAGCCATGTTCTCGGGCTCCACGCCCAGGCCGGGGGCGATCATGAACAGATGCAGATGCACGCCGATGGACTTTGAGTGGATGAACAGCTTGCCGTTCTCATCCGTGTAGGCGAATCCGACGTCCGGCTCGATGGGCATGTGCGGCTGGCGTTGGGTGTAGTAGTCGCCTTCCAGGACCACGTCGGCCTTGTCGAAAATGGGCGCGGTGTCTTCGCCCTTGGCCACTTTCTGGGTGTAGTAGACGTTGGGCGTGCCGGGGTGGATCTCGATGGCGTCGTCGGACATGGCCGCTTGGGCGCTCATGTACTCGGGCAGTTGTTCCAGCTCCACCTTGACCTTGGCCACGGCGTCGTGGGCGTGGTCCTCGGTGTCGGCGCAGACGATGGCGATGGCGTCGCCATATTGGAAGACCTTCTCATCGCACAGGATGGGACGGTCCCAGCCGTCGCCCTTGTTGCTCGGGAAGGTAATCAGGCCGGTGATGCGGTTTTTGCCCTTGATGTCCTTGTGGGTGACGACCTTGTACACGCCGGGCATCTTCTCGGCTTCGGTCACGTCGATGGATTTGATGTTCGCGTGGGAGACCTCGGCCTGGACCAGGGCGCAATGCAGGGTGTCGTCGGGCAGCTTGAGCCCGAGGTCCGCACCGAAGTCCCAGGTGCCGGTGACCTTGGCCACGGCCGAGGGGCGCGGGTACTTGGTGCCCCAGATGCGGCCGTCCTCGGGAAGCTTGAATTCCAGGTCGGAGAAGGGCCGGTCGCCGCGCATGACTTCGGCGGCGGCCATCACGGCGTCCACCAGGGGTTTGTAGCCGGTGCACCGGCAGACATTGCGGTACTTCTGGAACCAGTCGCGGACCTCGGCGCGCGTGGGAGCGGGGTTGCTCTCCAGCAGGGCGTAGGTCGAAACAATAAAGCCGGGCGTGCAGAACCCGCACTGGGCGGCGCCGTGGACCATCCAGGCCATCTGGATGGGGTGCAGCGTCTGGGGCGTGCCAATGCCTTCCAGGGTGGTGATCACCGCGCCCTCGGGGACGCGGCCCATTTTGCGGGTGCAGGAACGTACCAGTTTGCCGTCGAGAATGATGCTGCAGGAGCCGCATTGCCCCTGCCCGCAACCTATCTTGACGCTCGTCAATCCAAGGCTTTTTCGGAGGACGTCCGCCAGCAGGTCGGTGGATCTGGCCACCACCATGCGGCTGACGCCGTTTACCATCAGTGTCTTCTTCATCAGCTTCTCCTCGGTCCGGGGTTGGCGATTGGCGTCCGACCAATCAATCGTGTTTGCCAAAGGAACAAAGCGGATAGCGGCAGGTGTCGCATCCGGCGCAGAATCCGCCATGCCCCAAGGAAATGATGTCCGAGCGCGTGACCCGTTGTCCGGACAACAGCCGGGGCACCACGAGATCGAAGATGGAAGCCCGGTAGTACATGACGCAACCGGGCAGCCCCAGGATGGGGATGTCGTCGAGATAGGCCAGCAGGAACATGGCGCCGGGGAAGGTGGGCGACCCGTACGTCACCACATGGGCGCCGGTGGCCCGTATGCCCGCCGGGGTCTGGTCGTCCGGGTCCACGGACATGCCGCCGGTGACCATGATCATGTCGGCCCCGTCGGCAACAAAGCGCAGGATGGCGTCGCGGGTCGCCTCGACCTCGTCGCCGACAAAGGTCTGGCCCATGGCCTTCGATCCCAGGAGGCCGAGCTTTTTGTTGAGCACCGGGCCGAACTTGTCCTTGATGCGGCCGTGGAAGATTTCGCTGCCGGTGGTTACGATGCCCACGGACTTGGATTGCAGCGGCCGGACCTGGATGACCGGATAATTGGCGGCACAGATGGTCTCCACGCGTTCGATCTTCTTTTCGTCCACGATGAGGGGCACCACGCGAGTCCCGGCCACGTCGCGCGGGGCGGTGAAGGTTGTGCCGCTGTGCATGGTGGCCAGTACGATCTCTTCGATGGCGTTGATTTCGTAGAGGGCCTCGACGTTGATGTCGAGCAGGCCTGGAGCGGCGGTCATGTTCACGCGGCCCTCGCATACGGAAGACAGGGTCAGCCCGGGGCCGGCGGCGGCCTTGGCGATGCGCAGGGCGGCCTCGTCCTCGTGGATCTTGCCTGGGGGCATGTCCAGTACGTAAATGTGCTCCTTGCCGATCCGCAGCAGGGCGGGGATGTCGCTTTCGGCGATCACGTGTCCCTTGCGGAAGGCGGGGCCCTTATATTCGTCCGGGACGATGCGCGTCATGTCGTGACAGAGCACCATGCCCACGGCGTTTTCAACCGGAACCACCTTCATGTCCAAGACTCCTTTAGCTGTATCTTGACTATTGACCTGGCTCAAAAAATAGAATATAAAATTCGATTTAAATTTTTTTAAATTTTCCAAAAAGAAAAAATACAAACTAACTACCTGTTTTATATGTTTATTTTGTCTATTTGATAAAAATTTCACATGAATTTTGCGTTTGACGCCGTTTCAGACCTGCGTTAGGCCGGACTTGTGGACACCGCGTGAGCGGTGTCGGCGGGGCCGATGACAGGCAGGCGGGTATGGGTATCGATAGCCGCCTGTCACCGGGCCCACTCAACAGTTAATGCGCCGTGCCGCAGGCTGGTCGTGTCGGAGCGCCGCCTGGGCCCTGGGCGTGAAAACAATCGGAGCTAATATGAAGATAGCTATTGAAATCAACGTGTTCGGAGAGAATATTTCCAAGGTCGTGGAATACCCGGGTACCCCGGCGAGCCAGGGCGAAGTCATTCAGTGGCTCATGAGCCAGACCGACTACAAGTGGGCCGACTATGAGCACGCTCCCCAGGCGGACCGGCTGCTGTACAACTACCGGGAAGGTTCCATCAACTAAACTCCGCATCGACCCTCCCCGTCCGCTCGGGTATTGCGGCTGATCTCGAGCCCCCCTTCGCCCAGGCGCAGTCGGTAACGTCTTACCGACAAGCTCAGGCGATCCAGGGACTCCGCCACCCGGATCGGGACGGCATTGGCATTGCCCGAGAGGGCGGGGAGCCCCGCAAAGGGGATGCAGATATGGTCGCTGTAGTGCATCACGCCGTGCAGCCAGCGATCCATGGATTCCTTCGGCAGCCGGAAGCGCTCCTGGACAAACCCCTGGAGGTTGTCCACGCATTGCAGCGAACGGAGTATCTCCGGGTTCAGTTCAATGAGGCAGTATCCGGCCTTGTCGTCGAACAAGGCCTTCTGAATGGGTTGCAGGTAGCAGGTGAACCTCCCGTCGCGGATTTTGATGCGGCCTGATTCCAGCCTGCGCAGTGATTCGGTCACTCGGCGTTTGTCAACAACTCCCGCCCTTTTGAGCACTTCCCTTGTCAGATCCCTAAGGTCCATCTTGCGGGCGCAGGGAGCTGAGGATTTTTGCGCGGGGAACCGTGCTGCGCAGGCCAGAAAAACGTCCTGGTCGAACTGGTCGAGCCGCACGCCGGTGTAGCGAAGGGTGCGGTGTGTGCAGGTCGACTGGATGGGATAGTCGCGCACATGCGTCCGGCGCCGTACGTACTGCCCCTGGAACAATTCGGAAGCGAAAAACAACTCCGGCGGCAAACTGAGAAATGCGCACTCCTTCTGCGTGAGGACGTCGGCTCCGCTGCCGTTTCCGGAGCCCGGGGTCCAGTCCCGTCCCATCCATCCATCCACCAGTGTGTCGTCGTCGTACATCCGTGCATCTCCTCTATCGCTTGACAGGCTGAGCCGTTTCGGGCCCGGACGCGCGCCGGAGGTGTGGCCCGGGGCGGTTGCCGCCGCCCCGGACCACGGAGGCTAAGGCGAGGCGTCTATAACTCGTTGGGCAGTTGCCGAAGCTGCGCATAGGTAAAGACCGGGCCGTCCTTGCAGACATATTTGGTGCCGATGTTGCATCGGCCACAGATGCCCACCCCGCACTTCATCCGCTTCTCCAGAGTCGTGACGATCTGTTCGTCATTGAATCCCAGCGAATGTAAGGCCTCGATGGTAAACTTGATCATGATCGGCGGCCCGCAGGTCACGGCGAAGGCGTTCTCCGCCGAGGGAGCCATCTCCTTGAGCACGTTGGGGATCAGTCCCACATGGTGCTTCCAGTCCGGCGTGCCGTTGTCCACGGTCAGTTCGGTGGTCATGTCCTCGCGTTCGAGCCACTCGGGCAGCTCGTAGCTGAAGGCCATGTCCGAAGGGCTGCGGGCGCCATAGAGCAGCGAGATCTTGCCGTAGTCCTCGCGATTGTCGAGCATGTAGAGGAGCAGCGTCCGCAACGGGGCCATGCCGATGCCGCCGCCGACGAAGACGATGTCCTTGCCCTTCATGTCCTCATAGGGAAAACAGTTGCCCAGGGGGGCGCGCACGCCGACCTGGTCGCCGGGGCGCAGCTTGTGCAGCTTCTCGGTGATCTCGCCCACGCGCATGACGCTGAATTGGAGGTAGTCCATGCGGGTGGGCGAGGAGTTGATGACGAAAGTGGATTCGCCCACGCCGAATACGGACAATTGCCCCACCTGTCCCGGCTCGAAGCGGAACCTTCGCATGGCGTCGGGATTGTTGAGGGTGATGCGGAACGTCTTGATGTTGGACGTCTCCTGAATCACCTCCTGTATGGTGGCCATATCGGGAAGATACAGATTGGTCGCGTCGGTACTAGTCATTGACGTGCTCCTCTTTGGCCAAGGCGCGGTCCCGCGCCTGGTCGACGATGGCCCGGACGTCCATGGACACGGGGCAATGCACGATGCATCGTCCGCACCCTACGCAGGCAAGATTGCCGTCGTGCAGTTCGGGGTAATAGCTGAACTTGTGGCCGATCCGGTTGCGCATGCGCTGGGCCTTTCCGTCGCGGGGATTGTGGCCGCTGCCTTCCAGGGTGAACTGGAAGGACATGCAGTTGTCCCAGGTCCGTATCCGGACGCCGTCATCGCCCTTGATCTCATCGGTCATGTTGAAGCAGTAGCAGGTCGGGCAGAGGTAACTGCACGCTCCGCAGCTCAGACATTTGGACGTTATTCCCTCCCAGAATCCCTTGTCGTCGAAGAGTTCGAGCACTTTGCTCTGGATTCCGACGAGGGGCGCTTCATCGGGCATGGCGTCGCTCACGGCCTCGCGGACCTTGCGGGCCTCCTCCGTTCTGTCTTCGGCCTCCACCAAGGGCTGTTCCAGCAGGAACGCATCGCCCCGTTCGGTCACGGCTTCGACCACGAAGCCTCCCTTCACGGGCGTGAACAGGATGTCCGCGCCATCCGTCTCGCCCGGGCCGCCGCCCACGCGGTTGCAGAAGCAGGTGTCCGCGGGATCGGTGCAGGCCAGCACCGCCACCAGGGTCTTGTCCCGGCGGGAACAGTAGTAGATGTCGCGGCGGGTTCCGGCGTCATAGACGCGGTCGAACACGGTGAACCCTTTTGCGTCGCAGGGCCTGGCGCCGAAGAGGAACGTCTCCTGGTCGGGCAGGGTCTCCCGCAATTCGAGCTCGGTCCTGGACGGCACCCCCTCGCTCTTGGAGTAGTGAAACTCGAACAGGGTCTCGCAACGGGGGAGCAGGGCCGCCTTGGCCGAGGCGTCGGCCAGTCCTTTCAGATCCAGGCGGCTGTCCGCGTCCAGGGGCGCGAAGAGGGTTTGTCCGCCCACCTGCACCGGGGCCAGTACCTGCCGCGTTTCGGTCAGGGACAGGAGCCAGGGCAAAAGCTTGTCGTTGGCGATATATCGTGCGGTGAGCATTACCACTCCCTTTCCTTGATGTTTTTCTCCTCTTCACGGAATTCGAACAGCGGCGGGGCCTGGTCCGGGTCGGTTCCGGCCCGGTAGTCGAAGAGATCCTGGATGCTGCGGTTGAGGGCCTGCTTCAGGGTCATGATGGGCAGCCCCATGGGGCAGGCCCGCTCGCATTCGCCACACTCGGTGCAGCGCCCGGCCGTGTGCAGGGCGTGGATGGCCTGGAACATGAGCTTTTCCCTGGGGTGGTCGGTCTGGTCCACCCAATGGGGTTCGCGGCTCTGGGCCGCGCAGTGGTCCTGGCAGACGCACAGGGGACATGCGGATCGGCAGGCATAGCAGCGGATGCACCGGGTCATCTGGTCTTCCCAGAAGTGGAGGCGCTCTTCCATGCTCATGGCCTCCAGCTCCTCCAGGGTCGAGGCGGGCCGTTCCCCCACCTGGGGCGGCAGGCCGTGCTCGCCGATGAAGTGATCGCAGACCTCGGCGTCGGCCCCGGTGCAGGTGAAGCATTTTTGCTGCAATGTCTCGCCCAGGGGCAGGGTCTTGGCTTCCCCGGCCACGGTGAACCGGGCCGTCGCGCCGTCTATGGCGACGTCCTCGACCCCACGGGACGAGCCGAGGGCCTTGCGTGTCGTCCGGGCGTCCACGGCCCCGGTGCAATGGAGGCCGAAGATGGTCACGTCTTCGCGGTCGATGAGCTTTTCCTGCAACAATTCGACGATGGACCGGGCGTCGCACCCTTTGGCCACGACGCCGACCTTTTTCCCGCGCAGACCAGTCAGATATCCGGCCAGGTTCTGGGAACAGCGGGGGTCCCATGCAATGCGTTCGATGTCCGCTTCGTCGGTGATGAACAGCGGTGTATGGCTCAACGGGTCGGGCCCAGCCGTCCAGGCAATGACCATGTCCAGGTCGGGCAGCGCCTCTTTGATCGCCGATTTCAAATCATCAATGGATGATGCCATTGCGGGCCTCCTTTAAAGGACCTGGTTTTGGTCCATGTGACACAGGCACATGTCCAGGCTGGTTCCGGACTTGAAACCGGGCATGGGGCCCAGCGCGTGCACCTGTTCGGTGAAGCTGGTGACCACCGACCGCCAACGCTGACCCTCGGAGGCCGAGACCCAGGTGTATTCGAAGCGGCCGGGATCGACGCCGAGGACGGGCAGCAGGGCCTTGAGGACTTCAAGCCGCCTGCGGGCGTAGAAGTTGCCTTCGGAGTAATGGCAGTCACGGGGATGGCAGCCCGAGACGAGCACGCCGTCGGCACCGTTCATGAACGCGCGGACGATGAACAGCGGGTTGATGCGGCCCGTGCAGGGCAATCGGACGATGCGCAGGTCCGTGGGTTGGGCGAACCGGCCCACGCCCGCGGTATCGGCGCCCGCGTAGGAGCACCAGTTGCAAAGGAATCCGATGATCCGCAGTTCCTTTCCTTCGTTTACAGACATAAGGTGTTCACCTCGGCGAGTATCTGGTTGTCGGTGAAGTGGCGCAACTGGATGGCCCCCTGCGGGCAGGCGGCCGTGCAGACGCCGCAGCCCTGGCACACGGTCTCGATGACCGAGGCCTTGGGCATGCCCCGGAAATCGACCATTTCGATGGCCCCGAAGGGGCAGACCGATTCGCACTTGCCGCAGCCGATGCAGCGCACCAGCTTGACGTTGGAGACCTGGGGATCGCTGGCCAGCTTGTCCTTGGAGAACAGGACCAGCACCTTGGCCGCGGCTGCGTCGCCCTGGGCCACGGAGGAAGGAATGTCCTTGGGCCCTTGGCAGGACCCCGCGAGGTAGATGCCTGCGGTGTTGGTCTCGACGGGCTTGAGCTTGGGATGGCCTTCCATGAAGAATCCGTAGGGGTCGTAGGAGATGCGGAGTTTCTCCGCCAGTTCGTTCGAGCCTTTGGCGGCCTCGGCTCCCACGGCGAGAACGACGAGGTCGGCCTCGACTTCCACCTGCTGGCCCAGGAGCGTGTCCGCGCCCTTGACCAGATAGCGGCCGTTTTTCGGCTGGATGGCGGAAACCCTGCCTCGGATGTACCGGGCGCCATATTCCTCCATGGCACGCCGGGTAAACTCGTCGTAGTTCTTACCGGGCGAACGGATGTCCATGTAGAAGACGTAGGACTGGGAGTCGGGCATGTGGTCCTTGGTCAGGATGGTCTGCTTGGCCGTGTACATGCAGCAGAAACCGGAACAGTAGGGACGGCCGATGGACTTGTCGCGGGACCCCACGCACTGGATGAAGACGATGTCCTTGGGCTCGGCGCCGTCCGAGGGCCGCTTTATGTGCCCTTCGGTGGGACCGGAGGCCGAGAGCAGGCGTTCGTACTGCATGGACGTGATCACGTCCGGGTACCGGCCGCCGCCGTATTGGCCGTACTTGGTGAAGTCGAACAGATCGTAGCCCGTGGCCGCGATGATCGCCCCCACCCGCTCGGTGATCAGTTCATCCTGTTGGTCGAAACGGATCGCTTCGGTGGGACAGACCTTGGCGCAGACACCGCACTTGCCCTTGGTCAGCTTGATGCAGGCGTCCGCATTGATGCTCGCCTTCTTGGGGATGGCCTGGGGGAAGGGGATGTTGATGGCCGTGGTATTGCCGATGAATTCGTTGAAACGGTCCGGGGTCTTCTTGCTCGGACACTTGGTGGTGCATTCGCCGCAACCTGTGCAGGCGTCCCAGTCCACGTAGGCGGCCTTGCGGCGCACGGTGACGTCGAAGTTACCCACGAACCCTTTCACGGAGTCCACCTCGGACAGGGTGTACAGGGTGATGTTGGGATGCTGGGCCACATCCACCATCTTGGGGCCGAGGATGCAGCTTGAACAGTCCACGGTGGGGAACGTCTTGTCGAGCTTGGACATCTTGCCGCCGATGCTCGGCTCGCGCTCCACCAGAATCACTTCGAGTCCGCCGTCGGCGCAGTCCAGGGCGGCCTGGATGCCCGCCACACCGCCGCCGATGACCATGACCCGCTTGTTGATTTCGAACTCGCCCGCTTCGAGGTAGTCGTTGCGGCGCAGTTTCTCGACGGCCATGTGGACCAGTTCGGAGGCCTTGCGGGTGTTGGCCTCCATGTCCTTGCCGACCCAGGAGACGTGCTCCCGGATGTTGGCCATCTCGAACATGTATTTGTTCAGGCCCGCCCGTTCCAGGGTGCGCCGGAAGGTCGCTTCGTGCATGCGCGGGGTGCAGGAGGCCACCACCACGCCGTCCAGGTCATAGGTCTTGATGGCGTCCACGATGCCCGCCTGGCCGGGTTCGGAGCAGGCGTACATGGTGTCCGTGGCGAAGACCACTTCGCGGAAACTCAGGGCGGCCTTGGCCACGGCCTCGGTATCCACGGTCCCGGCAATGTTGCTGCCGCAGTGGCAGACGAAGACTCCGATATTCATTAGGCCCCCTCTCCGGTGTGCCCGGCCAGCGCGGCGAGCAGGGGGCGCGGACTGACGCAGAGTTTGTCCAGCATGGTGCTCGTCTCGCCCTGCCCGGCGGCAAGGCCGGCAAGTTGCGAATAATAGAAAACGGGCATGTTGTGCCCGCTGTGATTGGCTTTGTTGATCTGCGACTGGCGCATGTCCAGATTCATCTGGCACAGGGGGCAGGCCGTGACGATGGCGTCGGCTCCGGCCTCTTCGGCCGCATCCAGGATCCGCCCGGAAAGTTTGGCGATCACGTCCTTGCGGGTAGTCCCCAGCGAGGCGCCGCAACAGTCGGTTTTCAGGGGGAAGGGCAGTACCTCGGCTCCCAGTTCCGTCAGCAGATTATCCAGGGCCATGGGATTTTCCGGGTCGTCGAACTGCATGATCCGCGGCGGGCGGACCATGATGCAACCGTAGTAGGGAACCACCTTGAGGCCTGCGAGCGGGGCTTTGACCAGTTGGGCCAGGGCCTGGAGGCCGAGGTCCTCGACCACCACCTGGAGCACGGACTTGATGGGCAGGTCGGCGCGCAGGGGCCGCCCCACCACCAACTCCACCTTGCGGTGGAATTCGGGGTCCGCCAGGCGATACTGGGTGGTCTTGAGATTCTTCAGGCAACTGGGGCACGGCGTGATGATGCCGTCGAGTTCCCGTGCCTCGGCCATGTCGTCGGCAATGCCCAGGTTGCGGCCCACCAGGCAGGCGGACAACAGATGATCGACGGCGTGGGCCGGGGTGGACCCGCAGCAATTCCAATCGGGAATGTCCACCAACTCGATGCCGAGGTTCCGGCACAGGGCTCGGGTGGAGATGTCGTACTCGAGCGAGGTGCCGAGTCCCGAGCATCCCGGGTAATATGCGTAACACAGACTCATTACTTTTGCTCCCGGTAGCGGTCGAAGATCCCTCGAATTTCAGCTAATTTCTTGATGTCGTGGGCCTTCAGGCCCAGCTTGCCCTTGCGTAGGGCCATGGGCGCCAGGTCCACGTCGGTGAACATCCGGCCCGTCTTGCCCACATAGTTGGCCATGAGGCCGAGTTCGAAGACGCGGCCATGTTTCTCCACGGACTCCAGGAAGGCCTTCCAGAAGGCGCCGACGGCCTTTTCGCTGACGATGTTTTCCCGGCGCGCCATATGGCGCAGCACATCCATGACCCTGGCCACATCGATGTCGTTGGGACAGCGGGTGGTGCAGGTCTCGCAGGAGGCGCACAGCCAGATGGCGTGGGAGGACAGGGCTTCCTGCTTCCTCCCGGTCTGGACCAGGCGCATGATCTGGTTGACGGGATAATCGTATGCGAAGGAAACCGGGCAGCCGGCGGTGCAGTTGCCGCATTGGTAGCACAGGGCGAGGTTCTGTTCGCTCTCCCGCTGCACTTCGGCGATGAACTCGGTATCAAAGGCTTTTGGGCTGGATGACATGGATTTGAAACTCCGATTTGTATGAAACGGGACGGTGCCCGGGCACTGTCCGAAAACGAAATATCTCCCGATAGGGGCGGAGCCGAAGCCCCGCCCCCATTGGAAGGAAGGACCTACATAGCTGCTTCGTAGATGGCCATGACATCCATGTCTTTGGGGCAGCGGGGGTTGGTCAGGCCGCAGGCGTCCTTCTGGGCGTTTTCGGTCATGATCTTGATGTCCTTGATCTTGACGTCCTTGCCGTAGCGCTTGCCGAGCTCGACCAGGCCGGCGGGAATGCCGACGTCGGTGGAAAGCTGCTTGATGGCTTCGAGGCACAGTTCGGCCGCGTTGCGCTTGCTCATGCCTTCGATGTTCTGGTCCATCATCTCGGCCATCTCGGCGAAACGCTCGACCCGGGCGATGAGGTTGAACTTTTCCACGTGGGGCAGCAGGATCGCGTTGCATTCGCCGTGCGGCAGGTCATAGAAGCCGCCGAGCTGGTGGGCCATGGCGTGAACGTGACCGAGGCTGGCGTTGTTGAAGGCCATGCCGGCCAGGTACTGGGCGTAGCACATGCCTTCGCGGGCTTCGATGTCGGAGCCGTTGGCAACGGCGCGGCGCAGGTATTTGAAGACGAGGCGGATGGCCTTTTCGGCGCAGGCGTCGGTCATCGGAGTGGCGATGGTGGAAACATAGGCCTCCACGGCGTGGGTCAGGGCGTCCATGCCGGTGGCGGCGGTCAGCGCCGGGGGCATGCCCATCATCAGCAGCGGGTCGTCCAGGGCGATGCCCGGGGTGACGCGCCAGTCGACGATGGCCATTTTGACCTTGCGGGAGGTGTCGGTGATGATGCAGAAGCGGGTCATTTCGGATGCGGTACCGGCCGTGGTGTTCACCGCGATATACGGGGGCATGGGATTAGAGGACTTGTCCACGCCTTCATAGTCATGAATCTTGCCGCCGTTGGCCACGACCAGGCCGATGCCCTTGCCGCAGTCGTGCGAGCTGCCGCCGCCCAGGGTGATCAGGGAGTCGCACTTGTTGTCCTTGTAGACCTTCACGCCGTCGGCCACATTCTTGTCGGTGGGGTTGGGGACCGTCTCGTCATAGACCACGCAATTCATCTTCTGGCTCTTGAGCAGATCGACGATCTGCTGGGTGATGCCGCAGGCAGTGATGCCTTTGTCCGTCACGAGCAGGGGTTTTTTGCTGCCCAGGGCCTTGATCTTGGCCGGAATCTCCTTGTGGGCGCCGATGCCGATGAGGGTCACGCTGGGAATGAAAAAACCATTAACTTGTTCGGTAACTGCCATAATGTTCCATCCTTGTGGTTAAGGGTGACTGAGCTCGGGGACAAGTGCCTGCCACATCGTCGTGACGTCTTTTCCATGAGCAAGGAACGGGCCATTTGGCTTATTCCAGATATCATGGCGTGTTGCGATGGTTCCACCCTGGAGGACTCTGTACCCCTTCTCCCCTCATCTTTGGGCCAGTATGACCCCAGGTCTTCCTGTTTGAGTACTAAATTTAGTTATTTTAATCTGTTACGTTGTGTGTTGTTTTGATACACAGAAATAGAGCGAATGGGTCACAATTTCAAGGCGGGTGACAATGGAAAAACCCGTCGGAATAACGGGTTTTCTGGTTGAGGCGATGTCTACGCTGAAATGGGAGGGATTAGCTCAGTCCGAATTTCTCGATTTTCCGGTATAGGGTCTTTCTGCCTATGCCCAGGGCCTTGGCCGCCTGGAGCCGGTTGCCGTCGTAGAACTGGAGGGCGCGCTGGATGTGCTCGCGCTCCAACTCCTCCAGGGAGAAGACGGTGCCGTCACTCTGGTCCGCCACACGCTCCACCAACTCCCGGGGCAGGGCCTGGTTGGTGATCACGCCTCCCTCCGCCAGGATGATGCTCCGTTCGAGCACATTGCGCAACTCGCGGATGTTGCCGGGCCATTCGTACTGCGTCAGGCACTGCACGGCCTTGTCGGTGATGGTCAGCCGTTCGCGGCGCATGGCGATGCTCATGCGGCCGAGGAAATGTTCGACCAGCAGCGGGATGTCCTCCTTGCGCTGGCAGAGCGGGGGGACGGGGATGTTGAAGACGTTGATGCGGTGGTACAGGGCCTCGTTGAACCGCCCGGCCTCGACCTCTTCGGCGAGGTTCCGGCTGGTGGCGAACAGGAATCGGATGTCCACGTGCCGTTCGTTCTTTTCGCCCATGCGGCGGTACATCTTGGCTTCCAGCACCCTGAGGAGCCCGCCCTGGACTTCCAGGGGCAGTTCGCCGATCTCGTCCAGGAAGAGGGTGCCGGTGTCGGCGTAGGTCATCAGGCCGTCCCGGTTGTCCGTGGCCCCGGTGAAGGAGCCCCGCGTATGGCCGAACAGCTCGCTGCGCATGAGTTCCTTTTGCAGCGTGGCGCAGTTCTTGACGATGAAGGGCCGCTCGCTGCGTTCGCTCTGCTCCTGGATGCTGTGGGCGACCACGTCCTTGCCCACGCCGCTTTCGCCGGTGATCAGCACGGCCACGTCCGTGGGGGCGACCTTGCCTATAAGGTATTTGATCTGTTTGATGGGCGCGGAGTTCCCCACCAGCTTGGTGGAGGTCACGGCCTGATCGGAATGCCGGAAGCTGCGGTTCTCGCGCTGGAGGCAGACCCGCTGGTAGGCCCGTTCGATGACCAGCTCCACCCGATCGAGATGAAACGGCTTGGTCAGGTAGTCGTAGGCCCCGATACGCATGGCCTCGACCGCGTTGTCGATGTTGCCGTGCCCGGTGATCAGCACCACCTCGATATCGGGGTAGGCCGTCTTGAACTGCACGAGCATGTCCAGGCCGTCGCCGTCCGGCAGGCGTATGTCCGAAACCACGACGTCATAATGGCCTTTGGAGAATTTCTCCAGCCCGAGAGTGGCCGAGGAAGCCGTGTCCACGATGCGCTCCTCGGTGCTCAATTCGTGCTGGAGCAGCCTGAGTATGGATTCCTCGTCGTCTATGACCAGGACCTTGTAGGCGTTAGCCATGCCGTCCTCGTTTCCCGATGGGCAGGGTGACCGAGAAGCACGTTCCGGTACCTTCCTCGCTGTTGAATGATATCTCGCCGCCGTGGTCCTGGACGATGTGGTAGCAGGTGGACAGCCCGATGCCGATGCCCTTGCCCACGGGCTTGGTGGTAAAGAACGGTTCGAACGGCTTGTCCTTGTCCTTGTCCGGGATGCCGCAACCGGTGTCGCTCACCGACATGCGCACCCCGCCCTCGTGCAGGGAGGTGGATACGCACAGTTCCCCTTCTTCTCCTATGGCGTCCACCGCGTTGGTCAGGAGGTTCAGGACGACCTGCTTCAGTTGGGCCTCATCACCGTAGATCATGGGCAGAACTTCGGCCAGGGACATGGACACCTTGAGCTTGGGGTGCCTCCTGAAATGGTGCTGCAGAATGCGGATGGTGTCCTTGACCACGCGGTTGACGCTGACCTGGGTGAAATCGGCCATCATGGGCCGGCTGAAGGTCAAGAGGGTCTGGACGATCTTCTGGCAGCGCGAGCACTCCTTGAGGATGGTGTCGGTATACTCCTTGAAATCCTCATAGAGGGTGTCGTCCACGACGTTTTCCAGCCGGGGAAGTCGGCGCTTGAGCCCTTCGGCAAAGCCCGCCACCGCGGTCAGGGGATTGTTGACCTCATGGGCCACGCCCGCCGCCAGCACGCCGATGGTGGCCATCTTTTCAGCCTGGTAGAACTTGGCCTGGTATTCCTTTTCCATGGTCACGTCCCGCTTGAAGATCAGCACCCTGTGCTGGGGCAGGTGAGGGTTCTTCAGGGGCGCCGCGACCATCTGGAATTGCCTGTTGCGCCCGCCGATGCGGAAGATGGCGGTTTCCCGACAGACGGCATCGGTGCTGAGGGACCGGAACGCCGGACATTCGTTGCACGGGTAGTCGGTGTTTCGGAACACTTCGTAGCAGTAGCGCCCGATAGGGTTGATGCCCGGAAAGAGTTCCAGGAAGACGTGATTCACCGAGATGATTTCGAGATTCTCCGACAGGACCATCATGACGTCGGTGATGCCTTCGAGGATGGCCGCGATTTCGAGGCGCTGGTCCTCGGATTCCCGATGGCTGGCCGTCAGTTTCTCGATGCTCTGGCGCAGTTCCTGAAAAAAGTTGAGCTTGCTGTGCTCAATGCCCATGAGGTCTTCGAGCGTTGTGTTTGAAGTACTCACCATGCAGCCTCGCATATGCTCATCAGGTCCTTGCAGGTCGCTTCGCGGGGGTTGGTCAAAGTGCAGGCGTCGGGCAGCGCCTTCTTGCAGAGCAACTCCAGCTCGCTGTCGTCGGGCAGGATGTCGTTCAACCTGCATGTCGCGCCCAGATCCAGGAACAACTGTTCAAGGTATTCGATGCCCTTCATGGCCTGCACCTCTTCTGACCGGCATTGCACCCCGGTTATCTGGAAGCCCACGCGGGCCAGCTTTTTCGGCCTGGACGCGAGGTTGAAGCGCATGACCGAGGGCAGGAGCACGGGGTGAACCATGCCGTGCAGTACGTCGAATCGTCCGCCGATGGAGTGGGCCAGGGAGTGGGCGATGCCCAGGCCCGCGTTGCTGAAGGCCATGCCCGCCGCCGTGCTGGCGATGCTCAGGTTCTTGAGCGCCTCCGGGGATTTTGAATCCACCGCCTCCCGGACGTTCTCCATGAACAGTTGGATGGCCTGCATGGACTGCGGTTCGCTGAAGGGCGACGCCATCCTGGAGACATAGGATTCCACGGCGTGGGCCAGGGCGTCCACGGCCGAGGCGGCGATCAGCTCCCGGCTCTTGGTCGCCAGGATCATGGGGTCGATGATGGAAAGATTGGGCACCAGCGAACGGCTGATGATGGACATCTTCACCTGTCGTTCGACGTCGGTGATGATGCAGAACTGGGAGACGTCCGAGCCGCTGCCCGCGGTGGAGGGGATGAAGATCATGGGGGGAAGCGGGCGCATGATCTTGTTGGCGCCCTCGTAATCCCTGATCCGCCCGCCGTTGCCCACGATGGTGGAGATCCCCTTGGCTGCGTCGATGGGGCTGCCCCCGCCGATGCCGACGATGACGTCGGCGCCGTTCTCGATGTACAACTCCGCGCCCTTGTGTACCTGCACGTCGCGGGGGTTGGAACTGACTTCATTGAAGTAGACGCATTCGATGGCGTCCTTGCGGAGCAGGTCCATGACCACCTCCACCCAGCCCGCCTTTTCGACCCCGGGATCGCTGACCAGCAGGACGCGCTTGGCCCCCAGGCGACGGGCGCAGGGCGCAAGGTATTTTATGCTGCCGTTGCCGAAAATGACTTCCGGGATGGCGAATTTGGTGATGAGCATGGCGTCTCCGCACGTAATTAGATGGACCTCAGCGTACCCAGTTTCCCCGAACTTAGGCAAGTCCTTTGCCGAGGTTCTCATTTTTGCACCGGGGCGTTGGCCCGTGCCGCCTGTCCGTGCGCGGCAAGACCTCCGTCAGCCGGTCCGGTCGTTTTTGCGAGGCAATTCTCGCTGACGCCGGTTGACATATCTTTTCGCCCGGAGTATTCGTTTTTGAAGTCGAAACGCCGTCCGACAATGTCGCACGCAAAGGTAGCCATGTCCGAAGGAAGAATTATCCAGTCCGTAGCCCGGGCGCTGAATATCTTGGAACTGTTTGAAAGTTCCACCGATCTCAGCGTGACGGAAATCGCTAATCGGCTCGATTTGAGCAAAAGCACGGCCTTCGGTCTGATCAACACCCTCGCGCACAAAGGCTACTTGGAGCAGAACCCCCGTGATTCCCGATATTCGTTGGGTCTCAAGCTGCTCCGGCTGGGGGGGGCGGTCCAGCGGCACAATATCATCGTCAAGCGGGCCAAGCCCTTTATGGAAAAACTCGTCCAGGAGTTCGCGGAAACGGTTCATCTGACCGTCGAACGTAACGGCATGGTGGTCTACATCGAGAAGATCCGGGGCGAAAAGGCCATCTTCATGCAGTCGGCCGTCGGCGCGGAAAATCCGATGTATTGTACCGGCGTCGGGAAATGCCTGCTTGCCTATATGCCTGCGGCGAAGCTGGAGCGGCTGCTCCAGAAGATGCAGCCGCTGGAACGGCGCGGGCCGAACACCATTATGGACATCGAGGAGCTGCGCCAGGAGTTGCAGGTCATTCGCGAACGCGGCATCAGTATCGACGATGAGGAGCATGTCCCCGGCCTGATGTGCATCGCCGCCCCGATCCGGAATCACGATGGAGAGGTCATCGCGGCCATCAGTATTTCCGGGGCCAAGGCGGGCATTTCGTCGAAGCTGGTCGGTCGGATATCGGAAAAGGTGGCGTGGACCGCGCAGCAGATCAGTGCGGCCATGTAATTTTTTTTCACATACGATGCGAACACTGTGCTACATTGTCGCACGACAGAAGTGTGACTCAGGGGCAATCCTGTAGGAAAACCCTGTGTTGAGCACACGGAATTGACGGAAAACAGCATGTTGAAATGTGCCCACGCCGGTCTGCGAAGGTGGTGGGCAGTGCCCCGGGAGTAGGGCGGACTGTGCGCAAAGTCCTCCACTGACGGTGCCGTGTTCGCTTTTTGTGCGAACGATGTCCGGTAATGTCGGACAAATGGTGAGCCCGTTTATTGAGTGAGCGGGAGGGCTGGTCGGGATTGTGAAGACGCAACCTGTGCCTCGGCGGGCCCTGTCATGCTGATGGTTGATGGAGCCCCAGGCCGGTTGCGGAGCGGGAGGTGTGCTTGGGGGAATATTTTTCACCTCTGGTGTGAATGTCGTGCGATATAGTCGCACAAGGCGGTTGCGGTTCAGTGAAAATAGGCAGCTCCATGGCGAAACGTCCGAGCGAGGGCATGGGCGGCTGCCGAACACTTCGTGAGGGGATAATCGTTAAATGACGGAGGGTAATGTCTAGTGGTGTTTTTCCCGCCGCTGCCCGGCTGTTCGACAGCCAAGGCGCGCGGGACGAACAAGGCGCGTCAGACTGCTTGCCAATCCGGCGGCAAACTGCTTTGACGGGGCTCCCGCCCTCGGGGGCATGTCATAATTCCCAATCCCACGCCGGAGGGAAATTCCCGTCCACCGTTGTCGCGGCGGTGGAAGAAAACCGGCCCGGTCGGCAGGACAATGCGCGTCATCGTCCGCCAAATCTGGAAACGAGGCGACGGTCCGAAGGACCGAAAAAATGGCGACTTTTTGTTGCCGTATTCATCACCGCTGAAGGGGCGGGTCCGATAGACCGCATCGAGTGTCTCAGGGGTGTTGAAAATTATCATGATGGAATGCAATGAAATGAAAATCGTCGGGACAGGGAAGGCAGGACGGATGCACAGGCGACGCATCGGCACCTTTGAGTGTTCCCGACATAAATAAATGAGAATATTATGACACCAGTACTGTTTTTGATCATTCTTGCGATTGCTATCATCTTCTTGATGTTGCTGATTATGAAAGTCAAAATGCATCCTGTGCTCGCCCTCTTCCTGACGAGCATCGGACTCAGCCTGGCGTTTGGCAACACTCTCATCGATTCCGTTAACCTGATCAACACCGGATTCGGTGGAACCCTCAAGGGCATCGGCGTCACGATCATCCTCGGTTCGATTTTGGCCATGGGTATCCAGGACACCGGCGCGGCCACTTCGATCTGCAACTTTTTCACGCGCCTGTTCCGCGGACGGGCTCTCGAACTGGCTCCGGCGCTCACGGCGTACATCGTTTCCATCCCGGTGTTCGGCGACATCACCATGGTCCTGACCGCGCCGATCGCTTCCATCCTGTCCCGGCGCAAGAAGATTTCCATGTCCTCCATGTCCTCGTTCATCGGCATGGGCCTCGGGCTTACGCACGGCCTGGTGCCGCCCACCCCCGGCATCCTGGCCATCGCGCTGATGTACGGCGCGGATCTCGGCCTGACCATCTTCTGGGGGATCATCATTTCGTTCGTGGCCTTCATCGGAACCTGGCTGTTGCTGCGCAAGTGGGCCGCCAAGGAATGGATCGAGCCTCGGGAGGATTTCGTGGAAGGCATCGAGCCCGCCAAGTCCGATTCGATTGATGACATCATCATTCACGAGAAGGGGCTGCCCAATGCGTTCATGTCCCTGCTGCCCGTTCTGATTCCCGTGGTGCTCATCACTTTCGCCTCCTTCGCCAAAGTCTATATGAAGGACGGCGGCGCGACCCTGACTTTCTTCACCTCCGTGGGCGACAGGGTTATGGCCCTGCTGCTGGGCGTCGTGTTCACCGTCGTGCTCGGCTACCTCAAGGCCGACAAGGTCAAGGCCCACCATCTTCGCAACTCCGGCAATGACGGCGCGAGCCTGAGCCAGATCCTTCTCGGCACCTGGGTCGGACGCGGCCTCGTGGTCGCGCTGCTGCCCTTGCTGATCACCGCCATGGGCGGCGCCATGGGCGGCATCCTGAAAAGCGTTCCCGTGGTCAAGGACCTGGGCGTCATGGTCGCGGACACCAATCTGCTGCCCATCATGATTCCCTTCCTGACCGCCTCCATCCTGATGACGGCCATCGGTTCCATGACCACCGCGGGCCTGACCGCCGCCGCCATCGTCCTGCCCATGCTGGACTCCCTGGGGATCTCCCCGGTGGCCGCCACGCTGTCCATCGGTTGCGGCACCATGATCTTCAGCCACCTGAGCGACAGCGGCTTCTGGATCATGACCCAGTTCTTCAACCTGAACACGACCCAGGGCCTGAAGTACCTGACCCTTCCGCGCGCCGTCAGCGGCGTGATCGGATTCATTACGCTGTCGATCCTCGTTTCGATGGGGCTGATCTAGCCGCGTATTCGTCCGGACTTCGGAGACGACTTTTAAGCAGGCCGGAATTCCGGCCAAGATGTGACAATACAATAAGGAGTTACCAATGTCTTTTGACGCATTCAAGGGAGTCATCCCGCCCGTTTCGACCATCATGAACGACAAGGGCGAATTCGACGCCGACGGGATGGGAATATTCATAGACAGGTTGGTCGAAAGCGACGTGAATGCGCTGCTGTTTTTGGGCAGCGCGGGAGAATTCTCCCAGATGACGAACGCCACGCGCAAACAGGTCGCGGAATTCTGCGTGAAGCGCGTGGCCGGGCGCAAGCCGGTCATCATCGGCACCGGCGCCTGCGGCACGGCGGAGGTCATCGAGCTGAGCGAGCATGCGGCCCACATCGGGGCCGACGCCGTGATCGTGGTGAATCCGTACTATGCGTCCATGAGTGAAGAGCGGCTCTACCGCCACTACCGGACCATCGCGGAGAGCGTCTCGATTCCGGTGCTGATGTACAACTTCCCGGCCTTGACCGGCCAGGATCTGTCGCCCGCGCTGGTGACGCGCATCGCCAAGGACTGCCCGAACGTGATCGGCATCAAGGACACCGTGGACTGCATCAGCCACATCCGGGACCTGATCTTTCAGGCCAAGGGCGCCCGTCCGGACTTCAAGGTCATCTGCGGATACGACGAGTATCTGTTCACGACGCTGGCCCTGGGCGGCGACGGCGGCATCGTCGGCACCTCGAACTTTGCCCCCGAGATTACTTGCGGCATCTACAAGGCCTTTCAGGAGAAGGACATGGCGGCAATCGCCGAACTGCTTCCGCGCCTGAGCATACTGTCCCAGCTCTATTCGTTGGATACGCCGTTTTCCTGGCTGCTGAAAGAAGCCGTCCGCGCGACCGGTTCGGATATCCCCACTGGCGTGGCCGCCCCGGCCAGCGAACCCGACGAAGACGTCAAGAAGCGTTTCCGGGAAATCCTCAAGCAGGCGGGCTTCTAGAGAAGCGTCCACGAAGGGCGCGATTCGAATCGCAACACTGTGAAAAGGAGATATTACCTTGCAAAAACAAAGATGTGAACGCGTACGCGATCTCTGGTCCCAGGTCGACGCCCTCATGATGGGCATGAACTGGACGCGGGAAGACGTTGAAAAACCGCAGATCCTGGTTGACGATGTCCAGGGCGACAGCCATCCCGGCAGCTACCATCTCGACGTACTGAGTGAAGAGGCGTCCATCGGCGTCTACGAGGCGGGCGGACGTCCGGCCAAGTTCCACGTCACCGACATCTGCGACGGCTGGGCTCAGGGGCATGAAGGCATGAACTTCATTCTCTGCTCGCGCGGCATCATCGCCGACATGGTGGAGATCCACGCCTCCGTCATTCCGTGGGACGGCATGCTGCTGCTCTCCGGATGCGACAAATCCACTCCCGCCCACCTGATGGCGGCTGCCCGCATGGACATCCCCACCATCCATATCCCCGCCGGGGCCATGCGTTCCGGTCCGGGCAACTCCACCTCCGGCCTGGCCGGTCCGCTGTCCGCCCGCAAGAAAAAGGGCCATGTGGACCTCGCGGAGATGCGCGACTACAAGCTCACGGGTTGCCCCTCCTGCGGCGCCTGCCAGTTCATGGGCACGGCCAGCACCATGCAGTGCATGTCCGAGGCCCTGGGCATGGCCCTGCCCGGCACCGCGCTCATGCCCGCGACCATGGCCGAAATCCGGCGCATGGCCCGGGCGGCGGGAAAGCATATCCTGTACCTGGCGGAGAAGGGCATCACGGCCCGCAAGATCATGACCAAGGCGAACTTCACCAACGCCATGAAGGTTCATGCGGCCATCGGAGGCAGCACCAACGCCTACATCCATATGCCCGCCATCGCCCATGAACTCGGGCTCGAACTCCATCCCAGGGAGTTCGACGCCATCGGGCAGGAGATTAAATACATCACCAACATCCAGCCCAGCGGCAAGTACACGGCCGAGCTGTTCTGGTTCGCGGGCGGCATCCCCATGGTGCAGCACATGCTTCGTGACCAGCTCGACCTGGACGTCCTGACTGTGACCGGACACTCCCTGGGCGATTCGCTGGCCATGCTGGAGCAGGACGGCTTCTTCAACCGTTGCCTCGGCCACCTGAAGAGCTACGGCATTCCGCGCGAGGACGTCATCCGTACCACCGAGCAGTCGGACAAGTGCGGTTCCATCGCCGTGCTGGAAGGCAATCTGGCTCCCCAGGGGGCGGTGGTGAAGTATGCGGCCGTGAAGCCTGACATGCACCGGCATATCGGCCCCGCTGCCGTCTTCGACAGCGAGGACGATGCCCAGTCCGCGATCATCGCGGGCAAAATCCGTCCCGGTTCCGTCGTGGTCATCCGCTATGAAGGCCCCAAGGGTAGCGGCATGCCGGAGATGTTCATGACCACCGACGCCATCGTCTACGACGAGACCCTCAACGGCACGGTCGCGATCGTGACGGACGGCCGTTTCTCCGGCGCGACCAGCGGTCCCTGCATCGGCCACGTTTCCCCCGAGGCGGTCGATGGCGGTCCCATCGCCCTGCTGGAAAACGACGATCTGATCGAGATCAACATCCCCGAGCGCGCCCTGCGCGTGGTCGGCGTGAAGGGCGAGGAGAAGACCTCCGAGGAAGTGGAGGCGGTCCTGGCCGAACGCCGGAAGAATTGGACCCTGCCGGAACGCCCGGAAAAGCGCGGCGTGCTCAAGCGGTATTCCGACAGCGCCGTTTCCGCCATGGAAGGAGCTTACATGCGCTAGGCTTCCCGCGCTGGGAAGTCCGTGGCACCGCGAAAATACCACAACCTCCACCCCCGCAAGGCGTCTGCCGACGGCCCGGGCCCCCATCTGCGGGCTTCGGCAGGTGCCCGTGGGGGGGCAGCTGATGGCTTCGCGAAACATTCTGGCCCCGCAAGAGCAGTACGCCCTTGCGGGGCCGGGATTTCTTTGGCAGATGTGGCCTGGCGCGCGCTGTCGGTCACCGGCTGGGCGGTTCGGCAAAGGGCTCCCCGCAGCGGCCGTCGGCCATGACGGTCGGTCCGTCTTTTTCGTCACTTCGACACGTCAGGATTGAAAGTGGAAAACTTCATCGTCATCAGTGTGTTCGTCTGCATCGGGGGGCTGCTCAGGCGGCTTCCGGTCTTCCCGGCCCAGACCGCCCAGGCGCTCAATCTCTTCGCGCTCTACGTGGCGCTGCCCGCCGTCATCCTTCTCAAGGCTCCCCATATCCGGTTCTCGCAGGAAATGCTGCTCCCGGCGGTCGTTCCCTGGGCCATGCTGCTCTTTTCCGCCGCATTGGTCCTGTGGGGCGGGAAGGTCTTCCGCTGGTCTCGGGAAGTGGTGGGCGTGTTGCTGCTGGTCGTACCCATAGGGAATACTTCCTTCATGGGCGTCCCCATGGTGACGGCGTTCTTCGGAGAGCAGGGGCTTCCCGCGCTGATAATATACGATCAGGTGGGGACGACACTCATCTTTGCCGTTTACGGTTCCGTGATCCTCGCCGTCTATGGAAGCAACATGCGGATACGGCCGGGCAAGATCGCCGGAAGAGCCCTCTTGTTTCCCCCGACCATGGCGCTCATCCTCGGCCTGTGCATCCGCTCCTGGCCCTATCCTGAACCGGTGCTCGATTTCCTGAAAACACTTTCCGCCATGCTCACACCGCTGGTCATGACGGCAATAGGATTCCAGCTCAAGATCCGTCTCAGCCCGACCACACTTCGCCCATTGGGATTCGGACTGATCCTCAAGTTGGTTGCGGCGCCCTTGATCGCCCTGGCTGGCTGCCGTCTGCTCGGTTTCGACACCCTGGCCGCGAACGTCTCCATATTCGAGGCCGGGATGCCCCCCATGGTGGTTGCGGGCACCATGGCCATGGCCGCCGGATTGGCCCCGGAGTTGGCCGCCGCCACCATCAGCCTGGGCATGGTCTTGTCCTTCCTCTCGCTACCGTTGTTGTATTGGGTGCTCTAAGCCACGTTCAGCGACGCGAGGCGGGCCCCTGGAGGCGGTCTGTTGGCCGTTTCGAGCCCGATAATTTGACTTTTCGACGGGAGCGGCCTAGTTGGTCAACGAGTTTGTGCATGATATGCGGACCCATCGTAAAGAGCGGGATCTTCCATTATCTTGAAACACATCGTTCAGTGGCCCGGAAATACGAAGCCACCTGTCCCGCAGGCTGTCCCTGAATGGAACGACCAATACATCTTTCAAAAAAACTTTACGTGTGGGCTGGGTACGTCGTTGTCCTGCTCTGCCTGTATTTCACGGGGTTGCGATTGGTGCGGCACTGGGCGGAGCTCGAATCGCTGCTGGCGGATCCCCAAACGCTCGGTGATCACCATCGTCCGCATCTTCGCAACGTACAAGCCCTTCAGGTTTTTCATGTCCGCAGCCGCGCTGTTCACTGCTCTCGGACTGATTCTGGGCTTTCGTTTCCTGTATTTCATGGCCATCGGCGAGGGAACCGGCCACATCCAGTCCGTGGTTTTATCCGGTGCCCTGTTGGGAATGGGTGTCCAGGTGGGGCTCATAGCCTTCGTGGCCGACTTGATAAGCGTCAATCGCAAACTCCTCGAACAGATCCGGCTTCAGCTCAAGGAAAAGAAAACAGGCAAGGACGACTGAGGGGATTGACGCGCGGCCTTGCCGCCTTCGGGGCCGCCAGTGAGCGCATCGGCGGCGGGTATGCCCGGAGCAACGGCGGCGGCGACGGCCAAGCGGTTCCCCTTTGCGGCGGGGTCCGATATCCGATGCCGGAAGACGGTCAATGCCGCACAAAACCGACGAATCAACGCGGACACCCAAACCCCGCCGGGGAAGACGAATGCTCGAACAGTGTATAGGCCATGGAAAGTCGGCGTATAGACGCGGGGCGGAGGCGCTGGACAAATGGGATTCATTTGTGGCCGCCCACCGCCGCCGTTCGTTGTGGATCATGGTTGTGCTTGTCGTGGCCGTCTCTCTTCTGATCCGATATGCGACGGCCCAACGCATTGACATGGGGGGAGACGCCTTTTTCAAATGGGGGCTTATCCGGGAGGCCATAGCGCACGGGCCCCTTCCCGTCGCCCATATCCACCATGGCTTGCGGTGGGCCCTGAACTTCCCGGTATATTTCATTCAATTGGCGTTTGGGGACTCCGTGGGCAACTATTACATTTGGCCCATGCTGTCCTCCACGGTGACTGCCGTTTTCTCCTTTTTGCTTATCGAGCGAATAGCCAATTGGCGGTGGGGGGCCCTGGCCGCGATGTTCGTCATGACGTCAGGCCGCGCCGCCAAGAATGGCAGCCAGTTCCTCCCCCTTGGGCCATGTACCATGTACATGCTCGGCGCATTGTTCTTTTTGGTTCTCTACCTGCAAACCGGAAAAAAGAGGGCGGTGGTCGCCAGCGCCATCCTGCTGTTCTTCAGTTACGGCGCGAAAATAACGGCGATATATTACTTCCCCGCATTTTTGCTGGTCCTTCTGCTGTGCCCGGTGTCGCCTTCGCAAACAATGCGTCGGCGTTTTCCCTCCATGCTCATTTTCGTCGCGGTTCTCGGGCTCCTGTTTGCGGCGGAGACCGGCCTGATCTACAAGACAACAGGAGAACCCGGAAGAATCACCGCGTTGAACACCGGAGCGCATGGGACAAGCAAAGACGAGGCGGCCTCCCTTTTTTCCCATGGCATCAACAAAGCTCGAAAATATTTCGCCAGCAATCCCTATGCGTTGCCACCATACCCCGACAACATCGAGTGGAGAAGCTTCTCCGTTACCCCATTTCAGTATGCACTCAGCATTTTTGTTTACCTGAAAGCGTACCGGGGATTCATTGTTTGCCTGTTCATGTACATTGCCGCGATACTCGCGGGGATCATTGTGTACCGGCGCAGGAAAGAGCTATACCCCTTGGCTGTTCCGTATCTTTTTGGTTTCTTGGGGCACGCCTACGCCATACGGTCGATCGACCCGTTCATCAGGCCGGAGCGTATTCTGAGCAGATACCTGACACTCGTAACCGTACTGAGCATGTTGGTTCTTCTCGGTTTTGTTTATAAAAAGTATGTAAGCGGAAATACGAAAGCGAAGAAGCGGATCACCATTTTCATTACACTGCTTCTCCTGGCGCAATCCGCAGACCATTTTATCAAGCATGCCCGCATACCAAACGGTATACAACATGCGTTGAACAATCAGCGGGTTGTTGAACAAGCCCGGCAGGAGCATCGCGCCATAGCGGTCTCCGCCGCCTCCTACAAATTCCCCTGGGGATATGCCTGTTTCTTCGGGAAATTGGATGCGGAAGACGCTTCCGCTCACGGGTCTTCGGGTTTCCCAATCATCGGGCACCATCGGAAATTGGAAAGCCTGTGGGGGAAGCTGAATCCCGATACCATTACCTCCCCACAATACATCGCGATGAATTGGGCTTTCGACAAGACGGAGAAGAAGCTCGCCAGATTCTATGAGATCAATTCCTTCGGCTACGAAGACCGCGCACTGGAAAACTACCTTGTTTTTGTCGAATATAACGGCAATACGCCACAGGAAGCCCTGAACAATTACGTTGAGCTCGAAGTGCGGTAACTCTGCGTGGTCCGGGGCATCCTTCAACGGCACGGGACGGTACTTCGCGTCGTCTTTGGCGGCGGCTCCGACAACGCCGGGTGGGATACTGGAAGGCCCGCTCTACTAGCCCTCTAAATACAGAAGTGGCCTCTGTGAGGCCCCTTTCCCGCCTGTTCCTGAAATCGAAGCGTTTTGAAAAATCCGGGAAACCCGTCTGGACGTTGTGACGAACTGATTTATGGTCAGTGCGTCAATGCCCTGCGAAACTGGCACCGAACTGCAATCCATTGCAAACCTGGCAAGACAGATAGCGCCGGGAAACGCCTACAGCCGCCATGTTTTCGGGGGCTGTTTGCGTGTCGCCGGACTTGCACAAAACCGGGACGAAAAAGCCTGAAGGCGGGAACGGAGGAGTGATTTACGAGTGGCGGATGGGAGTGGTGGCGAGCAGAGGGAGTTGTCTGGTTGTCGTTGATTCTATATCGTTTGCTTCAGACCGAATAACCGGGAGAAGCCGATGACCTGCTGCAAGTGTGAAGAGCACAAATGGGATGACCCGCAAGAGGTGGTTTACACGGACCCCGCGAATGGTAAGGAGTATTGTTTATTTCATGCTCCAGCTGACTGCAAGGGGATTTCTGTCGATGCGTTTAATGAGAAGGCGTTAGAGCGCATAAAGGCAGCGTCCGTTTCCGGAGGAGTTGACGTTCTCTGCAATTTGAGCGGTACAATTTTCCCTGGGGATTTCAATGCCAAGGGGCATGATTTTCCCGCAATAAATTTATTCAGAGCCGTGTTCACTCAGGGCGCACATTTTGGTGGTGCCCGTTTTGGCGGGATGGCCATCTTCTCCGACGTTCACTTCGGTGGGAAAGTGAACTTCAACAAAGCTCGTTTCAAGACGGGGGCAGTCTTTAGCGGGTGCCGGTTTAAGGGATACCCGAATTTCTACAGGGCCAACTTTGCCGGGGAGACATCTTTCAGCAAGGCCATCTTCGATGAAGATACGTGTTTTGACATGGCCGGTTTCGAGGAGGCTGTAGACTTCACTTCAGCGCATTTTCTGGGCGGAGCCAAGTTCTCCGGGGTCAGCTTCGGGGCGGAAGCCCTCTTCAAGGGGGTCTCTTTCGCGTGCGGCACGAAATTTACCACCGTGCAGGTCAAGGGAGTGATTGTTTTCGATGCAATCCAAGCAGCGGAAGGCGCTGTCCTCGAATTTGTTGATTGCATCGTTTCCCCCTCGGTTCTTGTCTTTCAGAATTGCGATCTCACTTGTTGTGATTTCAGCCTGCAGCGCGACCTTACCAATATTCACTTCGTCAACTCCTCTTGGGAGAATAAATGCCGAATCAAACCAAATGGGGAAGATCAGAAGGGTAAGCTTCAGCTCACCCGCGATTTTTATCAGCGGATGAAGGCCAAGTACAAGGGCGAGAACAACGAATACGAAGCCTCCAAGTGGCATGTGGCGGAAAAGGAAGCGCAGTTGAAGTTGTTTCGCTGGAATGGCGAATCGAAATTCCTTTGGATCATGCTCTGGCTGTATAAGTTTGTTAGTGGATTCGGCGAAAATGCGGCGCGGGCTTTCTGGGTGTTGATTGGGCTCGCTGTGCTTCCATTACTGGCCCTGACCTGCATGGGGGTTGTCCATCATTCCCCGTGGTGGGATTTTGATATGGCGGGCATACATCAGATCATCAAGGACTGGCTCAAGTTCATCCCGCTGGCCCGGACCATTGGCGAGGACGAACCGGGCGGACTGCATGTGCTTATGATCTTCTGGCAGCTCCTTATCACTCTCCAAGCGGCCCTGTTCGCGTTTGCATTGCGGAACCGATTCCGGCGCTAACCTCACTCCGTATAATCTCAAAAGCTCCCGCCAGCCTGTCGCTGCCGGGGGCGTTTGGGGTTCATCCGGCTAAAGCAGACTTCGCTTCATGGATGCCCATGATTTTGAGCTTGAGGAATTCGGTATCCCGGTGGCCGCAGGCCTGCCGTTTCAGCGTCTTTATCTTGTTGTTGGTTCCTTCGATTGGGCCTGAGGCACCCTATGAAAGGGATGGATTCCTTTTCCGGTATTTCCCGAAAGCTTCTCGTTTTTTCGGGCCGATGATCAGTGCTTTAATATTCTTTTCTTCCGAAAAACATCCATGAAAGAAGGTATGGCAGGGGAGAGAGGGAGCGATCACCCCGTTTCGGATCAGGGTGATCGCTTTCATGGCCTTAACTATTCACTACTCGGCCAACAGTTCCGGCTTGACAAATTCAGTGATGTCGTTGCCGAAATGAACGAACACTTTTTCCACGCCTTTGACCGGAATCCAGTAGCCGTCCACGTATCTGCCCTGCTTGGTAAAGGCTCCTTTGCGCGTGGCCTGGCCGGTTTGGAGCATCTTGTTGCCCAGACAACCGGGACAAATGCGATCGTTCGGGTAGAGGCTAAAGCATTTGATGCCCGCGTTGATACCCAACTCTTCCGCCCGCTGGTTCACAGCCAGAACGTCGCGGCAGGCGTGGACGAGCATCACGGGTTCGGGGTACAGCCCCCACATGGTGTCGAAGGCTTCAAGGATGGATTGATCTACTGATTCCATTTTTTTCTCCTTTTGATCTTGTTGAATTTACTACAATTTATATTGATAAAATTTGCGGAGTACCGAACAGGCAAGCGCAAGTATTTTCTCAGGTTGTCGCCAGATAGAGCTCCATGGCAAAGGACAGTACGACTGCATGAAAACCATAGACAGCCATATAGGAAGGAATTTTACCGCGCAGCCCCATGGTTATCCTGAAGGACAAAACGAGCAGATAGAAAAGCCAAATGACGGCTGGAAAGAGTATCCGCGGCGAAGTCAGATCAACCATTCCATATTTGGCACCCTGAAGAGCCATGCCCATGAGAAGCCCCAGGCCCATAGCGACAAAACCGAGGGTCAGGGAGATAAAAAGACCACGGTCCAGATCGTGGAGACTCCAGCGAAATCCCTTACCCAATCTGTACGCCTTGGTCTTAATCGCTCTTTCTCTCTTCAGATAGACAAAGGCGATCACGCAGGTGATTCCGAAAAGCAAATAGCCCAGAGAGCAAATGATAATATGAAGAATCAAACGTGCTGACATTGCTGGTTTTCCCCTGTTGGTCGGCCACGACGGCCAGCACCCCTTTCACTGCACCGAAATTATTGCCTTCGTTTCCGACTACGGTTTTTTCGCAACCACAGTTTATGCGCGATTCTGCCTAAAATTCCGGTCGGAAAAGCCGTACCAACAAAAAAACATTACTTACTCCAGACGCCGCGAAGATGCCCCACAGCGGGAGGATTTTCTCCATGGGCGTGCACCGTCTTCACGTATTTTTTCCAGCCGGGACAAACTGCGGTATGCCAAATCCAGAGGCGGCCGAGGAGCGACGAAGGCGACTGCTCCGCGTTCTTTCTGAATTTGCAGGTGTCGCAAGACATTTGGGGTCTGCTGTTTTCTTTTTGCATCACGATCTCCTTATCAGTGGCTGCCGCATTCCTGAGCAGCGTTGACACCATACTACGCAAGTCAAACCGAAATTCCTCTCTGAGTTGCAACGAGATGTAACAAGTTGTTTCCGGCACCTGGATACAATTGGATACAATTCGTTTCAGGTGAGAAAGGCCTTTGACCATTGTCTGCGGTACTCAGAAGCATACTTCGCACCCAATAAGGAGAACCACATGAAAAAGATGCTGATTATCGGTGTATTGACCGGGGTTGCCATGCTTGGTGCCTGCACCAAATTCGCAGCGATGAAGGGCCCCTTCGATGGCAATAAAGTCAACACTGCTTTTGTTGAGTATGTTGTTGATAAAGTCGAAGACAGGCTTGATTTGACTGAAGAACAGCGTGATCAGTTCAAAGCAATGGTGGAGAGAATGGCCGCCAGGGCGCTTGAACAACGTCCCGAGGTCGATGCGTTGCGCGCAAAAATGGCTGAGGAAATCCGCAAGCCCCGACTCGACATGGATACGCTGGAAACTTTAATGAAAGAGCGCATGCAGTTCTTCCGCATCATTATGGAAGAAGAGAAGGATGCCTTTGTCGCTTTTCATGCAAACCTGACGGATGAACAAAAAGGCGCTTTGGCCCAACTGATTCTTGATCATGGCAAGAATGGCTGGCACGGCGCCCACTAACCGGCTATTGTGCGAGTTGCCTCGGCTTACGGGGCAACTCATTTTCACATCATGCGAGGATGTAATGGCAAATACCATTTTAGTCATCGAAGACGACGCCGATCTCCAGCAACTCCTGAAAGAGTATCTTGCCGGGTTCGGTTATACAGTCCATTCCGAAGGAACGCCCGAAGCGGGGTTGGATACCTTCAAATCCCTTTCTCCGGACCTGGTCATTCTGGATGTCATGCTCCCCGGAATAAACGGCTTCGAGGTCTGTCGCCGTATTCGCCAGGACTCGCAGATTCCGATCATCATGCTTACCGCTCGCGGTGACGTCATGGATCGGGTGGCCGGGCTTGAAATCGGTGCCGATGACTACTTGCCCAAGCCGTTTGAACCTCGTGAACTCGTCGCCCGTATCCAATCCATCCTGCGTCGCAGCCAGCATAACATGACGTCCGGAAAAGGAGAGTTCGGCTCACTTCGTATTGACTACGATGGCCGTGCCGCATTGCTCAACGGGGAAGACATTGGCCTGACCACCAATGAATTCAACGCGCTTGCCGTTTTGGCTCGCAACTCCGGAAAGACATTCAGCAGGGACGATCTTATGCAAGAGCTGCGAGGCCTGGACAGTGAATCTTTCAACCGCTCCATAGATATCACCATGAGCCGCATCCGCCAGAAGCTCGGCGACGACCCCAAGCATCCCAGATACATCAAGACAATCTGGGGAACCGGCTATGTCTTTATCGGGCAAGGAAGTGAAGATGGCTAGAGTTTGTCGAAGAATCAGGCAATCCCTGTTCACTAAATTGGCCTTGGTGCTCGTCATGGGGGTTGTGGCCATCAATGCCGTCACCATCCATCTCTACACCACCCAGAAACGTGAATATGACACCACGTTAAATCTGAGTTTACTGCAGTATGCCCGTCACCTTGCCGACCAAGTCGGCTCCCCGCCAGACAGGAGTAGGGCGGAGGCTCTGGCTCGCCAACGGCCCATGCGCATCACCTATACGGGGAAAGCTTCATGGGTGGTTGGTGAAACGGAAGAGACGTTTCCAGAAAGATTCCTTGTGCCACGCTTCTCTCAAGAGGGGATTGAAATACTCAATCTTCATGAGAATTACAGACTGCGCGTTCCGCTTGCCTCTGGTGGGCTTTTGATTTTTGACCTGTTTTCCACAGAAGCTGAACGGTCTGCGTTGCGTCAATTCGGGGTTTATTTCCTCGTTGCCTCTTGCCTGATCATGCTGGCCATCTACCTTGTCCTGCGGCTCCTCCTTCGGCCCATCGAATGGTTGACCGAGGGGGCCGAGTCTGTTCGGGATGGCAAGCTTGACACACGTGTGCAGACGAGAGGTTCCGGCCAACTCAGAGAGCTCTGTGAAACCTTTAACCAAATGGCGATTCGGCTGGAAACCCTTGTGACAGGGCAACGGGACCTGGTGCTTGGAGTCAGCCATGAGTTGCGAACTCCGCTGACCCGCCTCAAGCTACGATTTGAAATGCTGGACACCGAGGTCGACACCACGGCTATCAAGCAGGATGTGCGGCAAATGGAAACCATGATCACCTCGCTGCTGGAAACTGCGAAAATGCACCACGGAGCCGATGGTATCCGGGCACAGTCAACGGATATGGCTCAACTTGTTGCCCGCGTTGCGAACGGGTATCAAGCCCAGCCTCCCGGCATTGTGCTGGACATCCCTCAAGAGCCAGTCATGGCAATGGTCGACCCACAAAAAATGACTATTGCCTTGAACACGTTGCTGGACAACGCAATCAAGTATTCCGCCCCGGACGGTCCGTCTGTCGAGGTCTCGCTGCGAGTGAGAGGCGATGAGGTCAGCATTAGCATCACAGACCACGGCATAGGCATCCCGGAAGAATCGATCAGTCACCTTTTTGATCCTTTCTACAGAGTGGATGAATCGCGAACCCGCGACACTGGGGGATATGGCCTGGGCCTTTATCTTTGCCAGACAATCATAAAAGCGCATAGGGCGCATATTGAAGTGGAGAGTACCTTAGGCGTGGGAACGACGTTTCGGGTAATTTTTCAGTCGTGATTCATTTACTTGAGATTTTTCTGATGGGAATGCCGTGCGGCGGCTTGTCGAATGGGGGGACTTTACATCGCAAACGTCCCAAAAACAAAGAGTCGGCAAAGTCCTCGAAAAGAAGCTTTGTCGACTCTTATAGTACGACGCAATCAAACAGCTAATCAGGCCGATGCTCGCTTGAGACCCGCAGTGGCCTCTCCGAACCAATGCCCGTGGTCCAAAGCCACACGAGCGACATCCTCAATGTGTCGATCAAGTTCTTTAGTATTCAAACCCAGTCCACGGCAGTTCAACATCATAACATAGGTGGCTTTCTGAACAATTGGTCCAAACCATGTGATGTTTGCCCGAACATACTCGGACAGGCCTGCGATATTACCTTCAGAATAGGCCATTCATTAAAATAAGTGTCTACAAAAGCTTAATACATACTTTTCGGTAAACTTAGAGCAAGTACAGAAGCTTAGATGAATTGTTTTAATATTTGATCCACAACGTGGTCCCAGTTTTCCAAAGATACACCGAGTTCACGACATCGTTGTTTTGCGTAGCTCCGTTTTTGGGGATCGTTCAGGTCCGAGAAACGGGAAAAGCAATGAGTGCGACGGCCAATGGAGAAGAGCATCTGTTCCTCTGGCGGCAGGTCGAGAAAGGTCCTTACGGGTTTAGTCATGGCTTCTCTGTTTTCAGTGATTTTCCCATCAACTTCCTGGAAGAGATTAAGGACATGATCGCTGCGTACGGTGGCGTCGATTTCAGCCAATGAATCCAGCATGAGCAGGAGTTCTTGCGCTGTCTCAACTTCGCCCATCTTGTCGAATTTGCCAGCCTCATATTGTGCCGCGAGGGGGGCGCTGTCCGGCAGGCCCAGGGTGCGCAGTCTGATGAAGTCCGGATTTATCTGGTTCAAGGCGTCTGCTGTCTCAAGAGCGTTCTCCCGTGACAGGGAGCGACCACCCAGCCCTAGCATCCAGTATTCGGATAATTCCATGCCGGCACGTTTGACCTTTTGCCCTGCCGCGATCTGAGTGGCTTTGTCCACACCCTTCTTGACCGCCTTGAGGACTTTGTCCGATCCGGATTCCATGCCGATGTGGACGCGATTGAGGCCTGCTTCACGAATCCGTATCATGTCTTCGTCGCTGACCTTTGCCACGGATTTGGAACGGGCATAGGTCGTGATGCGATCCACATCCGGGAAGCATTCACGGATGTGTTTCAGAATCAGAACAAGATCATCCGGTTTGAGAATGAAGCTGTTGCCGTCCTGCATGAAGATGGAGCGCATGCCGTTTTTGATGAAATTGTAGGCAGCGTATATCGCTTGGCGGTCAAAGCCGGGATCATTCTCTAACGCATTAAAATGGCTAAAAAGTATGCGCCCATGGAGCTTCTCAAGGTCTAAAAGCTTTTCCACGTTTTGATGCACCAGATCGATATCACGCAGGATATGGTCCACCGGGCGCAAGGAGAATTTCTGGCCCTTGTATAGCCCGCAGAAAGTGCATTGGTTCCAAGGACAATTACGGGTGATACGCAGAAGCAAGCTTTCGGCTTCGCTTGGTGGTCGGATCGGCCCCTGTTCAAAGCCTTTATACTCGTTGTCATCCGTCTTAGACGGACATTGATCAGTATATATGTTCAAGAGTTCCATGGAGATTCTCCTTAGGGTAAGGAACAATGTTGTGTTGGGCGGAAAGCTGCTCGTTATGGAACCTGTTTGGTAACTCGTCCTCCTTGTCCACGAGCTACGCCCGACGTCGGTATGAAAGCGCTGAACCGGCTTCATGGCATAGGCCATACCGGTAACGATCAGGGAAGAGCCGTCCTTTGCGATTTCCTCTTAGACGTTCAGCAGCGCCTGAGTCTGGCTGCCGTTATCGTCATATATTTTCATGGACGTTGAAGCGCGGACGATACGGTTCTTGAGCTTCATATTGCCAATGGTCACTGGCTCAAAAATAATCTCTGCTTCCTTTAGGTCAAGTACATACTTTTTAGTTAGGTACTTACCAAAAAGTAACTATGCCCACCTAAGGGGGATAAATAATGAAAGTTGAAACAACGTGTGCGCAGAAGCGGGACGGGAGAGAAATTTTAATTGTTTTTTTGAAGTGTCACAGCAGGTGATATGCGGAACGACCTACTGATTGTGAGTCAGTATGTTCTGTAATTGGGCTGTTATGCTCGGGAGAAAACAGTGCAGTAGTTCCCCTTATCCGTCCGGCATTTCGAGCAGTGAAGGCATTTGGCAGGTGCTCGGTCGCCATCTTTCCAACGCTTGAAAAGGTTGGGTTCAGCAAGCAGCGGTCTGGACAGGCCGTACAGTTCAATATTCGTTTCATTGAGCATGGTTTCGATATGGGCCGGGTCGGAGAGCCCCCCCTACGGTGATGACGGGGATGTCGACGTCCTGGCTGATGATGTTGCCGAACTCGGCGAAGTAGCCCTGCTTCTTGAGCTCGTGGCCATCGAATATGCGCCCGGCCATTGATTTGGCTTTTCCGTAGATGTTGCCGGATATTTCCAGCCCGTCAACGCCCAGTCTTTCCAGTGCCTTGGCGATGGCCCGTGTTTCGTCGAAGGTCTGGCCGCCCTCGAAGAATTCGCTGGCCGTCAGTTTGACGAGGATGGGGAAGTCGTCTCCCGCCTGTTCGCGCATTGCTTCATATATCTCGATGAGGAAACGCATGCGGTTTTCCAGGCAACCGCCGTATTCGTCGTCGCGCTGGTTGTAGTATGGGCTGAGGAATTGGTTGATGAGATAGGTGTGGGCAGCGTGGATTTCCACGCCGTCGAAACCGGCTGTTTTCGCTCTTTTGCCCGCAGCCGCAAACGCCTTGACGATGTAATTGATATCCGCCTTGGTCATGGGGGTGCCGCGTGTGCCGGAGCTTTTTTCGGGAACATCGCTCGGGGCGAAGATCGTCCTGTCGCCGACATTGTAGCTGGTCTTGGTTCCACCATAGGCGATTTGCAAAATTATTTTGGAATCATGCTTGTGGACCCTGTCTGTCAGGAGTGCGTATTCGCCGATAAACGCATCATCGTATATCCCCATCATGCCGGGGTTGGGTTGCTCTTCTTCGACAATGTTGGCGTATCCGGTGATGATCATGCCGACTTCGTTTTTGGCCAACTCCTCATAGATGGTATATAGGCGATCTGTCATGTGGCCGTCGTCAGTGGTCATGTTTTCCCATGTCGCGCTGCGGACCAGACGGTTTTTCAACGACATCGGGCCGATATTGCATGTGTCGAAAAGTGTTTTCATTGCGGTACCGTGTGATGTGATTTGAGAGGAAAGCCGGGGCCGGACAGTATTGTCCGGCCCCTTGGGGCTTTCTGAGGTGACGGGTAGGAGGTACCCGTCTAGTAGGGAGTGGCTATGGTTTCACTGTGTGATGACTGTTTATTTTTCTTTGTCGTTTTTCATCTTGCCCGTGATCATGCTGCGGACCAGCGCAAAGACGCTTTCGCCCGTGGTGCAGAGGTACAGGTGGACCACAAGGAAGACGACCATCAGGAAGGCCGAAGCCGTGTGGGCCAGCGAGACAAAGCGTTCGCCTTCCATGCCCATGATCTTAGCCGGGATCAGGTCCGGGATAAACAGGTAGACACCTGATACCACCAGGGCCGGGAACAGGATGAACAGGACGCCGACATACGAAGCCTGCTGCAGCGGATTCAAACGCTTCCTGGGATCATGGCCTGCCGGGTTTTCCTCGCCTTTGTAGATGCCGAACATGTAGTAGCGCAGCTGTTTGAAGGTGGCCGAGATGAAATCGGCACGCGGCAGGTACTGCATGATCTGGCCGGACAGGATGAGGTAGAGCACGTACAGCATCCACATGCCAGCCAGCCCGATGGCGAGCGTGGCGTGGGTGGACTGTGCCGCCTTGAAACTCATGCCCGCACCGAAGTGCATGGAGAATCCGGAGACGATCAGGACGAGGAACAAGGCCGCGTTGATCCAGTGCCAGACTCTGACGAGCAACGGGAACATGGTCACCACGGTGCCGCCATGGGCAATGGCCTTGGTGCCGGACATCCGCAATACGGAATGGACGACGATGACCAGCAGGATTACGGCCAGCAACTGCATGAACCGGGCATTCAGCACCGGAGTCTGAGTGATGCCGGTGACGTACTTGCTGTCGAGCAGGCTCGCGTTCATGAACCCGAGCACGGAGTCGGCTTGGTCAGTGCTGGCAACGATCAGCTGGGCGTTCTCCTCGACGAGTTTTTTGTCATCGAACAGCCCCTTGTTGACCATGGAGAATGCCTTTTGCTCATTGCGGTATTTATTCAGCTTGGTGAGCATGGCGGACGACTTGGAGTGGCAGTACTCGCAATCGACCATTGCGCCATTGGCCTGCATGTCCTTGACCTGCATGATAACATGGACGTCGGTTCCCTTGTTTGCGGCATGGCAGTCCACACAGCGCACAGCGGCAAAGTGCTTTTCCTTATGCGGCAGGAACCAGTGGGCCATGTTCTGATCAAGCAGCTTCTTGTCGGTCAGGGCCTCATAGCCGCGCAGGTCGTTGTGGCACTGGAAGCAGCGTTCATTGGCTTGTGCTATGGAGCCGGGAATGTCCTCGGTTCGCTCCGGAAGGCGGAACGAGTGGGCATTGTGGCAGGACGAACACGGGAACGGCTTGCCTTTTTCAACAATGGCTTTGGTATGGTAGCTGCGCTTGGTCTGCTCGGCGATGTCCTTGAAGTAGTCTTTGTGACAGGTCATGCAGTCCACGGGCTGCTTGTCTTTGAACTTGTGGGGTGCGCTGGCAAAGGCCTCAGGGCCTGCGCCTTCGTGGCAGCTCTGGCAGCTCTGACCACTGTGGACCGAGTTGCGATAGTCGACCGGGTCGACGTAGAGTTGCAGAGTGCGACCTCTGTCCGTTTTCCATTGAGAGTTGATTTCACGTTTGCCGTGGCAGGTGAAACACGTCTCGTTTTGTTTGAGAGCCTGGTGACGCATGCGGTCGGCCTGGGAGTAAAATTGCTCCTCATGGCTGGCCGTGTCGTCTGCCGCCATGGCCCCTGCCGCCGTCAGCAAGGCGATCAGTATGACCAGGCATGCAATGGCCTGTTTGATAAACATACGGTTTTCCTCCTGATCTCTTTAGGGAACCTGGTAATCGAAGTGGTGGCAGTTTTTGCAGTAGAATTCGGATTTGCCATGTTCCTTGTGGCAGGCGTCACAGGGGAGTTCCGTCCCCCAGTGGGGAGAGTTGTGGGGGTTGGGGTCGAGTTTGACGGTGCGCTTGGCAGCGTCTTCGGGAGTGCCGTGGCAGTTGGCGCAGTTGCGGGTGTCGGGAGGAGCGGTCGGCTCTTTGACTGCGTGGCACAGTTCACAGTTGGTGCCGTTCTGGTGAATCTTCTTGTGGAAGCTTTTCACCGGCACTTTGCCGAACACCTTGTTGTCGATTATGTCAATGGTGATTTGGCGGACCTTGTGTTGTTCCAGAGTTGTTTCGGCAACAGACGGTTTTTCTTCAACTTCTTGCTGCGCGCGGAGAACGCTCGGTGCAAGGAAGATTCCAATGACAAACAGCGTAAGAATCGCCCCGGAGGCGACGGAAGCCTTCGTTTTCATAGTAAAACCCTTCGGTATTTATGGTGCGATTTAGACCGGTTCGTTGTCGGCGATGTTCTTGCCGGCAGTGCGACCCATGACAAGGCAGTCGGTGATGGCGCAGCTGCCGAGGCGGCTTGCTCCATGGGGACCGCCGGTAACTTCACCCGCAGCATACAACCCGTCGATGGGCTTGAATGTCTGGGAGTGGAGGACATGGGCGTTGACATCGATCTGAACGCCGCCCATGCAGTGATGAACCTTGGGCCATCCGCGCACGCCGTAGAAGGGCGCTTTGATAATGGGCGTGGCCGTGCTGAGCGGTTTACCGAATTCGGGATCGTTCTTGTCTGCGACGTACTTGTTGTAGTCGGTGATGGTCTTTTGGAGGCTTTCGGCCGGGACTTTGTAGAAGTTTGCCAGCGCCTCAACCGTCTCGAAACTGTTGACGACCTTGTACTTGAGGCAGCGGTCCAGCGTGGGGCAGGCCTCTGCGCCCTTGCTGTCGACGAGGATGATCGGATAGTCCGGGTTGCCGTTTCCATCGACCTTTTTCAGCATGGCATCGGCGCGGGTTTTACGGTCAGCCAGTTCGTTGACGAAACGCTTGCCGGTAGAGCGGTCGACCATGACGCCGTAGCGGAAACCGGACTGAATGTTGAACATGGAAGCAACGCCGAAGCCCTGCTCGTCCGGGGATGCCCACGGGCCGAGCTGGATCAGGGATATTTGGACCGGGATGGCGCCCGCGCGGAATGCGGCGCGCATAGCTTCACCGGTTGCACCCAGTTGGTTGGTGGAGTCGATCTTGCCTGCGAGACGGGGGTCCTGAGATGCGCGGAATTTGGCATCCTGGCTGAAGCCGCCGGTGGCGAGAACTACGCCTCGGCGTGCGTGGAAGTTACAGATCTGTCCGCTTTCCTCATCCGGGAAGCGGTAGCCGTCGCGGGCGCGGATGCCCACAATGCGGTGATCGTCGTTGACGATGAATTCGAGCATTTTGCAACCGGTGCGCAGGACAACGCCTTCGGCGCGCGCAGTTTTCACGAGCGGGCGGACAATGCCGGAACCGGATGCGTTATGGGTGAGGTAGGTGCGGGCTACGGAGTGGCCGCCGAGCCAGGAGAGCTTGGGCTTGAAGACCGCACCGCACTGGATAACGAAATTATATGCGTCGATGGAGCCTTCGGCGATGGCTTTGGTGATCTCGACATGGTTGATGCCGCGCCCGGCTTTCAGCATATCGTTCACCATGAAGTCGATGCTGTCCGTGACGCCTTCCTTTTTCTGGAGCTCACTGCCTGCGACGGCAAAGAGGCCGCCGTTGATGCAGGAGTTGCCGCCCAGAACGCGCATCTTTTCAACAACCATGACGTCGAGGCCCTTGCGGCGGGCTTCAATGGCTGCGGACAGGGCGGCAAAGCCGCTGCCGATGACCAGGACGTCGAATTCGGCATCCCATTTGGTGGTGGGCAGTTCCGAGCGGACTGCGGGCGCTTTTTCACTGGCAAGGCTACCGCCCGCGCCAAAGAGGACAGCCCCCGCCGCCATGGCACCGCCGTTTAAAAGCAGCTTGCGGCGGGACATCGCTGCCGCCTTGAGTTTTTCATCCCTTGAATTGGACATACACATAATCTCCTTTAAAATGACAGACGATTCCTCTTGATGCCGCCGCGTCGCCCCCACGGCGCGTTAGATGGCGACATCCCCAGCAGGACCGCTTGCCAGCTCCCGAAGGTCTTCATAGTCAGCCGCCCCGAGGAAGCGTTGTTGTTCAACTCCGGAAAAGAAGAGGAGGAAGGTGGGACTTCCATCCAGCTTCATCTCTTTTTCGAAGTACGAACTGTACGCGGGGTTCAACACCGCGCACGTAACGCGTTTTCCGGCAGTCTGTGCGAGATCCGAAAGGACTTGCATCTGACCGCCTGAGATCAGGTCGTTTGACAAGTAGCCGATAACCAGCAGCCCGGGAGTTTCTTCCACGAGGGCATGATACTGGTCGGGATTCAGCATTTTACACTTACGAAGAGGCATGGTTTACGCTCCTAGCCCCGTAAAGCAGGTAGTGTGCCAATATTAAAGAATATCATATCTATCCAAAATATTTAGTTTTATTGCGAATATGTAAAATGTGTAACGTCTGTGAAATGTGTAGCAATGTTTACAGTGTTACACAATGTGTAATGTGCCTTGTTACACTTTGTTCAAGATATCCCGGCCCGTTTCATCCAGCGGTACAAAGTCGGGCGGCTGATGCCGAGTATGCGTGCCGCTTTGGCTTTTTTCCCGCTGGCTTGTTCCAAAACCCCTCGAACAACGTCCGCATCAAATGTGTGTGACTTGGAGGGAGTGGCGGGATGTGCTGGGGAGGATTGTGTTTTTTGGGGTGTTTCAGAAAGCTGCTGGCAAAGGCTTGAGAAGTTGTCCTTGAAGGTTCGTGGCAGATGTACGGGGGTCAGCATTGCCTCCCGGCAAAGGATGGTCGCGTATTCTATGCAATGCCTGAGTTCGCGGACATTGCCTGGCCAATCGTAGCGAACAAGGATGTCCATGAGCTCCGGGGAAATGGACTTGATGGAGCGGGCAAGCTCGTTGTTGAACATTGTGACAAAATGCTCAACAAGGAGCGGGATGTCCTCTTTGCGTTCCCTGAGAGGGGGAAGTTCGATCTGGAAAACGTTGAGTCTGTAATACAGGTCCTTTCTGAATGAACCGTCCTGAATTTTCTGCAAGAGGTCCGCGTTGGTCGCTGTGATTACGCGGACATCCGCTGTCCTTGAGCGGGAACTGCCGACCCGTTCGTATTTCTTGTATTCCAGAAAGCGGAGAAGCTTGAGCTGGATAGAAAGCGGTAGATCTCCCACTTCGTCTAGAAACAGGGTGCCTCCTTCGGCTGCTGCCACGCGCCCCTCGGAAGCCTGAGTCGCACCGGTAAATGCACCCTTTATATGACCGAACAGTTCGCTTTCCAAAAGTGATTCGGACAGGGCGGCGCAGTTGACTTTGACAATGCGCTTGTCTGCCCGGTTGCCGTTGTAGTGCAGGGCGTCGGCAACCAACTCCTTGCCGGTCCCGGATTCGCCGGTGATCAGCACCGTGGTCTCAAGGTCGGAGAGGCTTTGCACCAAGCTGGCGATATGTTGTAAGGCCTCGCTTTTGCCCATCATGTTGTTGAGCAACTTCCGATCTTGCAACTGTTGCTCCAGCACGGCGAGGCGGGTCATGTCTTTGATGATCAAAACCGTGCCGCCAAAGCTGTAGTCACCGGTCCGCAGGGGAGCCGCATTCAACTCCAACCTGCACTCCCTCCCGTCCGGATTGCGGGTGGTAATCTGGAAAAGTGAGGTGATCCTCCCGATCTCCAACGTCTGCTTGATCACATTCTCATAGGGGCGCGACGCTTCGCCAAAGCACTCTTTAAGAGTTTTTCCTTTGTAATCCATGAGAATGCCACCATACAGGGCCAGAAACGCCTCGTTGGCGGACAGTATGCGCATATCGTCATCAAGCGTGGCAATGGCATCCGGGATGCTGTTGAACGAATACTCCATGTTCAAGCGCAGTCGATGCATCTCGTTGGTATTGCGCTGCATTTCCTGCTGGATGCCGTAATATGCGACGGCCCCGGCCAAGCGCTGCATGAACAACTGGACCAACGGTTCTGCTTCGGGAGTTTGTGCGCCGATGATTCCGCATTTCAGGTGGCAGTTCGCATCGGTGTGTTCGCAAATGAAATCGATTTCAGCCGATGTGGGTAAATCTTCGAAGGAAAACTCCGAGAGAAAGAAATCCGGTTTGGGATCGGATGAATTGAATATCGCAAGGACAGGAAAGGTTTCCTGTTCCAGTTCGATCATCAGGGAAACCTGCGAAGCCTGCGTCAATTCCAGAAGCGTCTCAAGCGCGGTGCTGACTATCCTGTGCAGGTCCTTACCTTGAATGGTATCCAGTCGCAGAAAGAGGCTTGCGAGACTGATGCCGTGAATATCAATAGGTTCACTCATTGCTTTTATGTAAAGTGTAACGTGTAAAGTGTAAAGTTACAGGTGGTAGCTCAAATGGGGGGCGGACAACAGGGATTGGTCAAGAGAATGAGAAGTGGGGTCACTTTGTTGAACCACTGAACGGCGCTTCGAGGCGTTTATCAAAAGCCGGCCGAGGGCATGGGTAAAGAAGCATGGTTGAGCTTGTACTGCTCGACTAAATTGGGATAACTCGCGAATTTTGTTGTTGGTTATGTTGCTTTTGAGAATCTGGATGCGGAAATCTGGTGACACCATCTTTTCACCCCTAAGTCTTTGGGCAATATACATCCCAGCCACCCCAGGGCATCCCCCTGCACTCAAATGTATACCAGCCTGTATACCAAGGCACAAAAAAAGCACCTACGAATTGTCATAAGTGCTTGATTTAGTTGGAGAAAGGAATCGGAATTGAACCGACGACCTACTGATTACGAATCGCTTTTTGCTGTTTATGATTCCAGGAGCTTGTGTCTGTATCTCTTTTTAAATCAGACAGTTGATTGCTCGTGATGAAATCTGATTAATCAAGAAAGTTCAGATTTAGTGGAGCAAAATTGGAGCAAAAAAAGATGCATTTTCTGTTGGTGATTGTCGGTTTTGATGGATTGCAATTGGCGTGATGAAGTGGGATGCAGCACGATAAATACGGTAGGTTGTGTGAAGCTCTCTTAGGGCGTGCGGTCTGTCCTCGTAAACAACCAAGGCGCGAGCGATTAAATCGCACATGGGTTGCTCGTTCCCGGATACTCCCTCAATGCACGCATCCAACCAGCCGTCTTTAAGCTTCTCTGTGTCCACCTAGTATCCGGCATTGTGAGCCAACGGCGAGAGATAATAGCGAGCCGTCCGCTCGTTTCCTTCCCTGAAAGGGTGGGCCGTGCTGAGCCAACATGTAGGCTACTCGCTCAACGAAAACGTTCGGTGGAGATACTTTGAGGTAGTGTTCTTTGACCAGTCCTTTCGCAACGGCAGGTCAATTCGGCAATAATTCAACTGAGTGACGCAAGATTGGCGCCAATTGGTGCAGGCCAGCCGAGGTTGAAATCGGTACTCCCGAATTATGTTTAGTCGGTGTGTGCTGGCGGCTACTTCGCGCCTTTGTATCGAGTTTGATGATACATATAGCTAGTTGTTCACTTCTCCTCTATATATGAACACTTTTCTTGACATTAGTAATGATTCATACAAATTTGCAACATCTGCTGATCTTCCAAGGGGTGGAACTTCAGCCGCAAAATTATAGCCAAATCCGTCGTGAGGCGGAGACGGAAAGCCACGGGTCTCAAGAAGACAGCCGGGTTGCCGCATGGGAGCTGCGTCACAGTTCTCGATCTCCCTTTTATTGATAGTTTTGGAGTAGCCAGCTTGCCTTGGGGCAAGTCGCGAGGGTGTTTTTGTGTCCATCAAGCAGGGGATGCTTTCCTTTTGTATTGGGGAAGCGTGGCGGGGGGCTGTCCGTCCTCGGCGGTTGTTTTTGGTCTGCATTCTGGCCCTGGCCATGCTTGCCAGGCCCGGCATCGGCATGGGGGCACCCATCGACGACGCCATCCGGCAACAACAGCAAATCCAGCAGCAGGAGGAGCAGCGGCGTCTCGAGTTGGAGCGAAGGCACCGCGAAGAGCTTGAAAAGGCCCCCTCGGGCCAGGAGTTGCAGCCACAGAAGCCCACCGAAAAGCCAGAATCGGAAAGCTGCTTCGAGGTCAGGACCATCGAGTTTTCCGGCATGACGTTGCTCGGACTTCGGGAAGTAGCGCCGGTCAAGGCCAAATATCAGGGGCGCTGCCTGACCATCACGGACATCAACAATCTGGTCCGTGACGTGACCAATCTGTATATCCAAAAGGGCTATGTCACGACCCGCGTGGCCGTCCCCCAACAGGATCTTTCCAGTGGCATTTTGCGGCTTCAAGTTGTCGAGGGGAAAGTCGAGAAAATCGAACTCAAGGAAGGGGACGGGCACCCTCGGGAGCTCAAAGGGGCCATGCCTGGGCTTGAGGGCGAAGTGCTTAACCTGCGTGACATCGAGCAGGGCCTGGACCAGCTCAACCGGCTCCCTTCCAACAATGCGACCATGAAGTTGCTGCCGGGGACCAAGCCCGGAGGCACAAAGGTTTCCGTCGAGAACAAGCGCTCCAAGACTTGGCGGATATCCGCGGGCATGGACAACTCCGGCCAGGACTCCACCGGCCGCAATCAATATCTCCTCTCTCTGGCCAAGGACAACCTGTTCGGCATCAATGACCTGTTGAACGTCTACCTGAACGGCGATGCCGAAGGACTCTTCTCCAGCGAACGGCAGCGCAGCTCGACCTGGAACCTCTTCTACTCGGTTCCTTATGGGTATTGGACCTTTTCCGGCTCAGTCAGCTATTACGAATACCGCACCGATATCAAAGGGGGCGGGCTGACCTACAGCTCTGCGGGCGACACCACCACGACTTCGCTGACCGTGGACCGGGTGCTGTCTCGCGACAAGGACAGCAAAACCTCCCTTGGAATGGGACTGACGGTACGGGATACCCAGAACTACTTTGCCGGTTACAAACTGTCGGCCACCAGCCAAGTTCTCTCCGCGCTGTCCGTCTCCCTCGCCCACTACACCCGTTTTTTGGGCGGCATGGCCTCGGCCCAGGCCGGGTTTTCCCAAGGCGTGCCCATCCTCGGCGCGGACAGAGATCGCAATCCTTCCTTGGATACGCCGCGATCTCAATTCAGCAAAGCCACGCTGTACGCAAGCTACTACCGGCCCTTCACCTTGGGCAAGACCCGCTTTTCCTGGTCCTCCCGCGCCTCCGGGCAATGGGCGCCCCACACGCTGTACAGTGCGGAACGGATCAGCATCGGCAGTCGGTATACGGTGCGCGGCTTTCACGAGGACAGTCTAAGCGGGGATATCGGGGGGTATGTTCGCAACGAATTGGCCCTGCTGCTGCCGAGTGGGCCCCAGAGCTCGCCTTTGCGGAAGACTTGGGTGGGCGATCTGGCCTTTTATGCCGGATACGACGCGGGCGTGATCAGGCGAGATCCCAAAGAGGCGGAGGAGCAGGGGGCGCTTCAGGGGGCCGTGCTCGGAGTCCGTACCAGCGGGGCCCGGCTGGTCATGGACATGGCCGTATCCCGCCCCCTCGATGCCCCCGCGTTTCTCCAGACCGACAACCTCGAATTCTACACTTCCATCCAATTTTCCTTTTAGCGACCGGAGATCCAGATGCACACCGCCATGAAGCACATTCTCATCGCTTTCCTCGTCGGCTTGATCCTTTGCCCGCCGTCCATGGTGTACGCCGGAGGCATCACTCCGGACGCGGCCGCCCAGGCGAGCAATCGGCCAACCATGGACGCCGCGCAGAACGGCGTTCCAGTGGTCAACATTGCCGTTCCGAACGGCAGCGGGTTGTCCCACAACCAATTCAGCGACTTCAATGTGGATCACCAAGGCGTCATCTTCAACAACGCGACCGCCCCGGGCGTGTCGCAGCTTGGCGGAACCCTGGCGCCCAATGCCAACCTCGGGGGCCGCGCCGCGTCCTCCATCCTCACCGAGGTGACCGGGACCGGACGCACGTCCCTCGGCGGCTACATAGAAATCTTCGGGTCCAGGGCGAATTTCATCCTGGCCAACCCCAACGGCATCTCCATCAATGGCGGCGGATTCATCAACACGCCAAAGGCGACTCTGGCCACGGGCAGGCCGCAGTTCGACAACAACCATTTTCTCGGCATCGATGTGCGGGACGGCGACATCCGGGTGGAAGGGGCCGGCGTCAACACAACCAATATCGACGCGTTTGAATTGATCACCCGGGTCGCCAGTATCAACGCGGATATCTATGCCAACAAGCTGAAGGTCGTCACAGGCCAAAACCGGTACGATCCGGCGACGGAGACCGTTGTTCCCCTTGCCCCGGACGGCTCCCCGGCTCCCGTAGTCTCCATCGATTCCGCAGCGTTGGGTGGCATGTACGCGGGCCGTATCGAACTGGTCGGCACCGAGGCCGGGGTGGGCGTCAACACCCAAGGCATCGTGCTGGCCACCCAAAATCTCGTCATGACGGCGGACGGGAAGCTCCAGGTCAAGAATACGGCCTCCTCTTCTGGCGACCTGGCCCTGACCTCGGAGAACGGTGAAGTGGCCGTCTCCGACAAGGTTCAGGCGGTGGGAACGGTCGATCTGACTGGCAAGACCGTCACCGTTGCCAAGATCGAGGACACGGATACCCCCATAGTCAAGGGAGGGACCGTGGAGGTTCACGCCGAAACGCTGACCAACAGCGGTCTGATCGCGGCCGACGACACGCTCTCGGTTGCATCCGTCTTCCTTGAAAATACCGGTACTCTCTACTCCGGCGGCAGCGGCCTGTTCCGCATCGGCGACACCCTGCACAACGACCAAGGGGTAATTCTCTCCAGGGGCGACATGGTGTTGGAAGGAGCGTCCGGAGGGACCAGGATGGCCACTCTGCAGAATGACTCCGCCAACATCGAGTCCCTGGACGGCGGCCTGGTTTTTCGGGCCGAGACTTTCACCAACAACAATTCCTTTTTTTCCCTGGTCCCGGGGGCCACCGAGTTGTCCTACGCCGAGGGCGGGTTCTGGCACTATGGCGACGAGGGCGACAACTGCTACAGGCTCTTCAAAGATCTCTTCGGCGCCCCGCGCGTGGCGGTCCGCAATAAAGCCAACCGTATTTCCGCGGGCGCTCTGGCCGCGGCCGGTCTGGATACGTCGCGGGACATCTTTTCGATTGCGGAGATACGAGCCGCCGTGGAAGACACTGAGGCAAAGCTGGCCGCAGATCCCGACTACCTGACCGCAGGGGGACGGAGAGCGTTGGCCGAAGCGCGCTCGGTCGCCTCCTCCGGGCGGCTCTATGCCGGTAAGATTGTGGGCCGGACCGACGGCGTCATCTTCCGGGCCGTGACCACGCGAGACTCCGTCTCGGGACAGGACCGGGGCGCGACCATTGCCGCGCAGGGCGACATCCGCATCGAGGCCGGAAACGCGCAAAACGTTGTCAGCCGGATATCCTCGGCCACGGGCGACATCGTCATCAACGCCGATGCCTTCGACAACGAAGGGCAGGGCATCTATGAACGGACCTCCGTCGGTTGGGGGCGCGGCATCTTCCATAACCATGAATCGCCCGACCGCATCCTCACCGGCAGCGGCACCGAAGTTCTGCTCAAGCCCATCGACTACGCCTACGGCACCCTCGACGCGGGCAATCGCGTGCTCATTTCTTCCGGGGCGGTGACCAACGGTGTCACCGAGCATAACGGCATTTACAGCCCACCCGACCCGGCCTCGCAGCAGCAGAAGGTCGCGGACGTGACCACCCTGACCGATGGCCTGCCTCAAAATGGCCTGTTCCAGGAGAACACGAATCCGGCGCACAATTACCGGATCGAGACCAATCCGGCCCTGACCGATCTCGACACATTTTACGGCTCGGACTATGCCCTCGCGCGCATGGGCTTCAATCCCAACGAGGAGGTCTACAAACGGCTGGGCGATAAGTTCTATGAAACTCGGTTGGTGCGCGAGCAGATTCTCGAACTGACCGGCCGGCGCTTCTTGGAAGCGGCGAGAACCACCGACACGGATCAGTTCCTCGCGTTGATGGATAACGCGGTCCAGGCCCATACCGATCTCGATCTCACCGTAGGCATTGCCCTGACCGCCGGACAGGTGGCCGCTCTGAACAGCGACATCGTCTGGTTCGAGTACCAGGAAGTGGACGGCGAACAGCTACTGGTGCCCGTGGTCTATCTTTGCCCGGCCAGCCTGGACAAGATCGCCCAGGGCGGCTCGGTCATCGCGGCCGGGGAGGTGCAGGTGGACACCACCGGCGACACCGCCAACGCGGGTCTCATCGCCTCGCGTGGTCAGGTAACGATCAACGCGGACAACTTCCTCAACAATAAAGGGACGCTCGCAGGCCAGGGCGTGACCGTCGCCGCCGCTGATTCCATTTACAACATCGGGGGCGACATCAGCGGGACGGATGTTGCCCTCAAGGCGGACAACAACGTGGTCCTGGCCGCCGACACCGTCGGGTTCTCGGGCAAGGGCTCCAACTATACCCGGATAGCCAAGGCCGGGAAGATATCGGCCACCGGCGACCTCAGGGTGGAGGCCGGAAAGGACGTCGGCGTCCTCGGCACCGAGCTGGAGGCGGGCGGCGACGCCACGCTCAAGGCGGACGGCAACGTGGCTGTCTCGACCATGGAGACGACCTTCAAGCACCGTCTGAGCGGTTCCAACTACAACACCCGGACCGATTCCACATACAATCATGGCAGCTCCGTCAAGGCGGGTGGCGCGTTGACCGTGGAAGCGGGCGAGAACGTGGCCGTCCACGGCAGCGAACTCGAGTCCGGCGGCGACGCCGCCCTCAAGGCGGGCGGCAATGTCTCGATCACCGCCGCCACGGACAGCACCGACTTCTATTCCCACAATCAGGGCGGCTCCGGCGGCTTCTTCGGCGGCAAGAAATCCACCACCGTTGCCGAGAAAACGCAGACCACGGCAGCCTCCACCGTCAAATCCGGCGGTTCCCTCACCGTGGAGACCGGCTCCGCTCCGGACAGCGATCTGTCTGTCGTCGGCAGCAAACTGAGCGCGGAGGGCGACGTCGACCTCAAGGCCGGGGGCGAGATGCTTATCTCCTCGGCCGAGGAGACAAGGGGCCGGAGGAATGACGCCAGCAGCTCAAGCCTGTTTTCCGCGAAATCCTCCAAGTCCGCATCCGGTTCCACCACGCAGGTGGCCAGCGAGGTGACGGCCGGTGGAGCGGTAGCCGCCCAGGCCAACGCCGATCTAGCCATATCGGCGAGTAATATCCACGGCGAGCAGGGGGTTTCCCTCAAGAGCGAGACCGGGGATGTGCGCATCGCCGCCGGACAGAACGAAAGCAGTTCGATGCGCGAGGAGAAGTCGAGCGGCATCGGACTGTTTGTGTCCAAGGGGCGGCTCGATGTCGCCCGGTTCAAGGAGGAGTCCTCCCGGTCGGCGGGGAGCGGGAACGTCGGCTCGAATATCACCTCGGGTACGGACGTCACCGTGGATGCGGCCAACGACGCGACCATTGTCGGTTCCAACGTGGCGGCGGAAAACGATGTGAACATAACCGCCGGCCGCGACGCCAACGTTATCGCCGGGCGCAACGCCCAATCCTCCAGTCACAGCAGCAAGAAAGGCGGCATCGGCATTGGGTTATCCCTGTCCGAAAACGAAATCAGCATCAGTGCCGGATACAAGGGGGTGGAGAAGAAAACCAACTCCTCCGGCGAATACAATGCGAGTTCCGAAGTCGGCGCGGGCAACGACGTCAACATAGACGCCGGGCGCAACATCAATCAGGTCTCTTCGGACATCGCCGCCGGTCAGGACGTGAAGTTAAAGGCCGGTGAGGACATCAACGTCAAGGCCGCGCAGGATGTCGAGCACCTGGACGAGTACGTCAAGAGTGTGGAGGTTGGCCTCAAGCTGGCCGCCAAGCAGTCGGTCACCACGGCGATCCGTACCCTTGCGAAGACGCCGGAGAACATGACCTCCGGTGAGGGAAGCGCCGGAGCCGAGGCGGTTTCGGCCGCCAGCGGTGCGCTTCAGGCGGTTTCCGCCGCCCAGCAGGTGAGTAACCCGAGTGCGTCGGTTTCGCTGACAGCCGGTCTGTCCATGTCCGAGAGCAGTTTCTCCAGCGACTCGGCTACTTCGGTCGCGTCAACAACGACCGCCGGGCGTGATGCCGCGCTTGAGGCCGGGCAGGACCTGACAGTCGAGGGCGGTCGGGTCCGGGCCGAAGCGGATGTTTCCCTGATAGCCGGGGAGGACGTCACTGTGGCCTCGGCCGCCAACAGCAGGCAGACCTCGTCGAATTCCAGTTCCGTGTCCGCCGGTGTGGGCGTCGGAGCCACCGTCAGCGCGGTCAACGGCGTGGCGGCGGGCCTCCAGTTGTCCGGCTCGGCCTCCGGCAGCGATGCCGACTACCGCGCCGACTCAAACACCAACGCGCAGGTCGCGGCCGGGCAGGACCTGACCGTGAAATCCGGCCAGGACACCACGGTGGCCGGAGCGAACCTTGAGGGCAACAAGGTCGACATGGATGTGGGCGGCGACTTGGTCGTGGCCAGCAGGCAGGACACCAGCGAGTCCAAGAGCTCCAACTGGAGCGTGGGCGGCAGCGCCACCCTCGGCATGGGAGCGTCCGTGGCTGCGGATGCCGCGGACGCGGTGGGGCTGAATCCGACCGCCTCGACCGGCGATTCCGCCAGCGTCGGCATGGGCAAGGGCAATGGGTCCTCGGCTTGGGTGCACAACCAGACCTCGATCATCGGCAAGGAGCAGGTCGACATCCGCGTGGAGAAGAACACTCACGTGGAGGGCGCGGTCATCGCTGCCGAAAACGGCAACCTGAAGCTCGATACCGACACGCTCACCTACACCGATATCTACGACCACGACAAGGCCTCGAACTACCAGGCCAGCGTGTCCGTCTCCAAGAGCGCGGAGAACGCCAAGAATAGCGCGAACCGCCAGGGTTCGGATGACGCGCGGGCCGCCTCCCAGGAAGGCGCGTCCAACGACGCCAACAAGGACGCCAAGCAGGAGGGCAACCCCTATGCGGGCACCCTGGAAGGCAGCGCCTCCTCCCGCGACCGCCGCCAGATCAACCGCGCCACCATCGGCGAAGGCGAAATCATCATCCGCTCCGACCCCGACGCCGGACTGGAAGGCTTGAACCGCGATTTGGCCAAGGCGCAGGAGATCACCCGGGATGAGAAGACCTCGGTGACCGTGTATATCGATGGCGCGGCAATTGATGAGGTCGCGAGCGGTGGTGCGGGGATAAAAGGTAACATCAAAAAGCTTGTTGATGCCTATGAAGCCTATAAAACCAATTTGCCGGATGACATTAAAAGTTCATTGGACAGCGAGGTGGAGGGCCTTGGGGAAGCCGCTGAAGGCAACATGAAAGAGATGATCCGGCAAGGGGTTGATCCGGATGTGGCCCTGACCCTTCTTGAGAATGAACAATATCAGGATGCACTCGTTAACAACGCAAAGATTGAGGCTGAGTACCAGAAAAACCCTGAACGATTCCTCAAGAATTGCGGAATTGAACTCAAGGACGGGGAGACGGTCGCAGATGCCGAAGAGACGTCGAAATGGGGATTGCAGTGGCTGGCGTCGCTTACTGATGGTGACACATCGGAACCCCCTGAGGCGACTTCAGAAATTCTGGATGGCGAAACGTTTCGCGACAACCCTTTCCAGTTAACGAAGGGAGAAAATGGAACCTGGGCCCTTGAGAATTCTGCGAGTAAGCAGCTCCTGAGTAGTTCTTTGGACCTGCGGACAATTCTTACTTTAAGTGATAATTCAGGAGGTTTTGATTATCAGGTAACGGATGGGACAACCCTTGTCCTACAAGGCTTGCAGGGAGCCCGTGACTTTATTGACAGTATCCCTCCTGATGACATCAAGATGGTTCAGGCGGCTGCACTGGGAATGCAGTTGGCCACGGGCGGGCCGGTCAAGCTAATGCTTGGGTATGCGGTTGCCATGGCGGCCGACGCCCTTATTGGCGACAAGGTTGAAGCAACCAAGGACATGGTTTCGGAGGAAGTGGCGGCGTACCTTCAGTCTGGTGCCCTGACCACCGATGAATACAAATTGCGTAATTGCCCCGACGGGGATTGCTCCGATAAATTCGCGTCCGCCGGCAGCTATGCCGTCAACATGGACAAGAATAATGTCAAGTTCGGGATGAATATCGTTCTTGGGGTTGTCGGGAGTATAGTTCGTGAGAAACTCGCGGCTAAACGGGTTGTCAGCTATTCAGAAAGACAATTGAAACGTAAATTTAAACACGCTGAAGATTTTGGCGTCGAGGGTAAGAATTATAACCCTTCAAAAGGAGAAGAGTTTAGAAAGGCCCTTGATGCTCATATTCATAACTCTGATACTGTAGAGATTAAAGGGACGTATAGAGGACAAGAAGTGATTCATTACATTAACCCAAAAACAGGAAATAATGTAATGAAAAGCAAAAGTGGCGATTTTATAAGTGGTTGGAGGTTGACAGTGGATCAGATCGAAAACGTTTTGAAACGAGGCAAGCTATAAATGGATACAACTATTGTGTATGTTAAGTTGATAAAAGATTTTTTAGAGCACAATCTGTCAGGTTCTGATTTTGAAATTGCATTTATTAAACAGCGAAGAAGTGATTTGATAAAAAAAAATAAATACAATAAAAATATTGAAGATTTATTTTTTGATATTGATTCATTTTGTTCTGACGCCCAATTAATTGAGACCGGTGATATTACAGAAGAACAACTTAGAGAGAAATGCTTTCTTATGCTTGAAATATTAGAGAATTGATAGCCAGAAGCATGTATTGTCCCATGCAACTCCAGATCCTCAAAAAAACATAGCATACAGTGTTCAATGTCCATAAAAATCAAATTCTTGGATTAGTAGACGAAGGCTGGATAAATAGAGGAAATTATAGGGTAGAATGGAATTTATGGGTGTATGAGCCATCCATGAATAAGGTAATAGGAACGAATGTTGAAAGAACTCTAAGGATTATTGTCAGGAGTAATTCAAATGAAATCATATCTGCATATCCAATAAAGTAGGAGGCGGCATGCTGGATCGCATTGAAGTAGATAAAAGAAGCTGTGCGTTGATTTGCCCGGTGCTATTTGATGGAAGAATAGAAAAAATAAGAATGAAGAGGAATAATAATATTATATATATGTGTGAAGAGTGTGAAACAGTATGGGAGAGATTGGAAGACATTGTTAATCAAATATATGGACCTGCTCCTATCTCTGGATACATGAAACAAAATGGAATAGACACAAAGCTATTTCGCAAAGAGGATTGGGATAAGCATGTTGAGCATGTTGGATTTCTTACCCTTGAGGAAATTGAGCCTTTGGTTAAGAATATTTCAGTGGATTTAATATGAAAGGGATACCATGGATTAACAAATTAGGGGGACATCATACCTATTCTAGAAAATTGAAAAAATGGGAAGAATTAGGGGGACACCTCCCTAATTGTTGATATTGAATAAGTGGCGTTGCTACGAAGCGGCATGCCAAGAATTGCACGGATAGTAGTTCCAGGAGAACCCCACCACATTATTCAGCGTGGGAACCGACGCCTTCCGACTTTTTTCAAGGATGATGACTACATTCATTATTTGAAGAGTATGCGCCTTTGGTGTGACAAGCATGAAGTCGAAATATGGGCATATTGCTTGATGACAAATCATGTCCATTTAATTGCCACGCCGAAAACCGAGCAGGGCCTGAGTTTGGCGATTGGTGAAGCGCATAAACGCTATACTTGCCGTATCAAGAACCGTGAAAAATGGACGGGACATCTGTGGCACGGGAGGTTTTCTTCATTTGCAATGGATGAAAAGTATCTTAGCGCCGCCGCCCGATATGTAGAGCGAAACCCGGTTAGGGCGGGGATGGTCCCAAAAGCCGGGGACTATCGATGGAGCAGCGCCCGAGCACATTTGACAGGTAAGGACGATGTGCTTGTGAAAACGGCTCCATTGCTGTCGTTGGTTGATGATTGGGAGGGGTTTTTGGCAGAGGATACCAGTGATCGCGACCGTGACTTGTTAAGAAGACACGGGCGTACAGGCCGTCCTCTGGGTGGCAATTCGTTCTTCGACAACTTGCAGTCGAGATTGGGGAAGGATGTAAGACCCAAAAAAGCCTGGCCCAAGAAAGAGAATTAGGGAGGTGTCCCCCTAATTCCTATGACAATCATCTTGGGAGGTGTCCCCCTAATTCCTATTATAACGATAGCGGGTATGACAATCATCTTCTGTCTTCTAATGTGTCACATTGATTATTCGATATTGCTCCTTGTTATAAATTGGGAAACAGCCCTGAGGATAGCA